>JAGWTX010000224.1 GCA_028875955.1 Bacteroidota bacterium
GTTTGCTATCCCACATTTGGTGGAAGTGGTGTTCTGGCCACTGAACTGGGTAAAGCCCTGGCCGATGAAGGTCATCAGGTACATTTCATCACTTACCAGCAGCCGGTAAGGCTAAATGTATTCAATGCCAATATTTTTTATCACGAAGTCAGGGTGCCTACCTATCCGCTTTTTGATTATCCACCCTATGAAGTGGCGTTGGCATCAACCATGGTGGATGTTATCATGAACCACGACCTGGATCTGCTGCATGTTCATTATGCCATTCCCCACGCATCGGCCGCCTATATGGCGAAACAGATCGTAAAAAAGAAAATCGGACGTGATGTTCCTGTCATCACCACCTTGCATGGAACCGATATCACACTGGTAGGCAAGGACAAGACCTATGAACCTGTGGTCACTTTTTCCATCAATGAGAGCGATGCGATTACAGCGGTATCCCAGAACCTGAAAGACGAAACCTTTAAATCCTTTGCCATCCACAAGGACATTGAAGTGATTTACAATTTTGTGGATGTGGAAAGATTCAATAAAAAACCGATTGATGCCTTCCGGAAAGTGATTGCACCGGAAGGGGAGAAAATCCTGATACATGCATCCAATTTCAGAAAAGTGAAAAGGGTAAATGATGTCATCCGGATTTTTGCCGCTGTCCGAAAAGAAATGCCTGCCAAATTACTGATGGTGGGTGACGGACCGGAAAGACCCGTGATGGAGGAGCTGGCCAGGGAATTGGGTGTGGACGAGGATATCCGTTTTCTGGGAAAACAGGAACAGATGGAAGACATACTCGCTGTGAGCGATGTATTCCTGCTTCCTTCAGAATACGAAAGTTTTGGTCTGGCGGCGCTGGAAGCGATGGCTGCAAGGGATGTTGTCATCAGTACCAATGCCGGTGGATTAGCTGAAATCAATATCCAGAATGAAACCGGTTTCATGGCCAATGTAGGCGATGTGGCAGCCATGAGTAAATTTGCCATCGATCTGCTGAAGGACGAAGAAAAACTGGCTTATATGAAAGAGGCCGCCTATGCGCAGGCCTGTCGTTTTGATATAAAAAACATCATACCCGTTTACGAAAAATTATACAGCCGTTTCTGCAGGATGGAAATGAACTGATCGTTTATGGATGGGATGCCTGAAATTTTTGGGCAACTTCCTCCATGCTGCTCATCAGGATCCGGCAGATGTCCAGGATATCTTCCCGGGTACAGATCAGCGGAGGTGCAATCCGCAGATGATCGGGTTTGAAAAGGAACCAGTCTGTGATCAACCCGTTTTCAATACATTGGTGAACCACGGCCTGGTTATATTCCGGGCTGGCAAAACAAAGTGACATCCACAAACCCGCACTTTTTTTCGATACGATCGATGGGTGGTTCAGTTGTTCCCAAAGCAATTTTTCTTTTTCCCGTACAGATTCATACAACTTACCGGCCAACAAAACTTCCAGTGCCGCTTTTCCGGCTGCACAGGAAACGGGATGACCGCCAAAAGTGGTGATATGACCCAACACCGGATCATAGGTCAGTGTTTGCATGAGAGAATGGCTGGCAATAAAAGCGCCCAATGGCATCCCTCCGCCAAGGGCTTTTCCGAGCAACAGAATATCCGGTACGATACCATATTGTTCGAAAGCCCACAAGGTTCCTGTTCTGCCAAACCCGGCCTGTATTTCATCGAGGATCAGTAAGGAACAATGTTTGTCACAGGCTTGCCGGATCGCCTGCAACCAGCCGGCATCAGGTGCCGTAACCCCGCTCTCTGCCTGAACGGTTTCCAGGATGACACAGGCGGTGGTCGCATCGATGGCATCCAGTACCGCGGGGTCGTTATACTGAAAATGATGAATATCGGGTAAGAGTGGGCGGAATGCATTTTTGAAATATTCATCCCCCATCAAACTTAAAGCACCTTGCGTGCTACCATGATAGGCATGGTGGAAAGCGATGATCTTTGAACGGTTGGTGACCCGTTTGGCCAGTTTCATCGCCCCTTCTGTTGCTTCGGCGCCGCTATTGGTGAAATAAACACAGTTGAGCGTTTCCGGAAGATGATCGGTTAACAATTTCGCATAAGCGGTCTGGGGTGATTCGATGAATTCGCCATACACGATGAGGTGCATATAAGCAGCCGCCTGTTGTTGTACGGCTCTTACCACATCAGGGTGAGAATGACCGATATTACAGACACTGAATCCTGAGATCAGATCGATGTATCGTTTATCCTGAATATCCCACAGATAAATACCGGCGGCTTTCACCATTTCCAGACCGATGGGTGCAGGAGAGGTTTGCGCCACATGATTCAAAAACAATTGCCGGTTTGAAATTACTCCCATCTTTTTTCGGATTCCTCAACTTAATAGTCGAAATTTAAAGTATAAAATTCGGATAATTATGGCAACAATACTCCCCGTACTGGGAAAACACCCGCAATTTGGTGACAATTGTTTTATCGCACCCAATGCAACTGTTGTGGGTGATGTTGAAATGGGGGACAACTGCAGCGTATGGTTCAACACGGTTATCCGGGGAGACGTCAACAGCATCCGGATTGGTCATACGGTCAATATCCAGGATGGTGCCGTCATTCATTGCACTTACCAGAAAAACCCGACCGTAATCGGCAACCATGTTTCCATCGGACACAATGCATTGGTGCATGGCTGCACCATTCATGATGATGTTTTGATCGGGATGGGTTCCATCGTGATGGATAAATGTGAAGTACACAGCAATTCCATTATTGCCGCAGGTGCCGTACTGCTGGAAGGAACGGTTGTGGAATCGGGCAGTATCTATGCAGGTGTGCCTGCCCGGAAGGTGAAAGATATTTCCAAGGAACTGATCCATGGTGAAATCGACCGTATCGCCAATAACTATATCAAATACGCTTCCTGGTTCAGCGATTATAATGAAGTGCCAGCTGATGCCGGAAAATAAACCGGGTCTATGAAAAAAATACTGCTGCCCCTGGCAGTGATCCTTTTATTCAGTTCCTGTAGTCTTCTGCGTGTATTTCAGAAGAAAGAGAAATATGGCTGCCCGACAAATGTCAACAATATCGGTGCGGAAAGGGTCATGAGCGGGGAACCCAAAGCCGTGGCAGCAGCCAGAAAAGCAGCCAAAAAAAACAAGGGGATACAAATCAATTACTGATTCATCACTCCATACTCACTACTCACCACTCACCACTCACGATAAATACTAATACTTTTTATCATCCATAGTATCCAGGATCGTCAGGTAACTTACATACCTGTCAACGGCTACACCCCCGGTATTCACCGCTTCCTTTACTGCACAACCGGGTTCATTGATGTGCATGCAATTATTGAACTGACATTGATTGAGCAAGACCCGCATTTCAGGGAAGAAATGGGAAAGCTCCTGTTTGGAAATATCCACCAACCCGAACTCACGCACACCCGGTGTATCAATGATCTGGCCTCCCCCGGGTAAATCAAACATCTCGGCAAAAGTGGTGGTATGCAAACCCTTTCCGCTCCAGCCGCTTACTTCCTGGGTACGCAGGTCCAGTTCCGGAAACACGGCATTGATAAAGGTGGATTTCCCCACACCGCTATGTCCGCTTAATAATGTGGTCTTGTGATCCAGTATGCTTTTTACTTCCTCAATGCCCTCCCCATTCTGTACGCTGGTTAAAATTACCCGGTAACCTACGGCTTCATATATCTCCTTTAAATGAGCGAACTTTTCAGTCTCCTTTTTACGATAGAGATCCGATTTATTAAAAACAATGATGGCGGGTATGTGATAGGCTTCGCAACTAATCAGAAAACGGTCCATAAAACCCTGCGAGGTTTTGGGATCCTTGAGAGTGGCAAAGAGGATACTCTGGTCGAGATTGGAGGCAATGATATGGTGCTGCCATTTGTTATGGGGTGATACCCTGGCCACATAGTTCCGCCGGTCATAAATATGATCGATCATGGCTGATTCCTCTTCAATATCCTCGATCTCCATTTCCACTTCATCCCCTACCGCTAATGGGTTGGTGGAAGTGATCTCATCGATCTTAAATATGCCCTTGATCCTTGCATTATACAGTTTTCCGTCTGCTGTTTTGGCAACATACCAGGAACCGGTTGACTTATATATGCGGGCTTTCATACAGCGAAGATAAAGCTTAGCGTATCATTTAAATGGGGTGTCCCGGGGAAGTCGGGAAGCATCCCAGTCGGAATTTTGCGAAATATTTAACTGGATGGGAAGGCTGCCGGATTCCACACAAGGGAAAAGAGCCCATAAATGCAATATCTTCGCATCCTATGGCAAAATTTGCGCATGATGAAGTGGTGCCTTACCAGCACAGCCAGATGGAGAAAAAAGAGCAGGTGGCGGACATGTTCAACAGCATTGCCTATCGGTATGATTTTTTGAACCGTTTTTTGAGTGCGGGTATCGATGTCTGGTGGCGCAAAAAAGCCATCAGCCAGTTAAACTCCCTGAAACCCAAAAAAATACTGGATGTGGCAACCGGTACCGGCGATGTAGCCATCCTGACCTATAGACAATTACAACCCGATACCATTACCGGAATCGATATTTCGGAAGGGATGTTGGAACTGGGGAGAA
Source organism: Bacteroidota bacterium (assembly GCA_028875955.1). Taxonomy (GTDB): domain Bacteria; phylum Bacteroidota; class Bacteroidia; order Chitinophagales; family Chitinophagaceae; genus Sediminibacterium. The sequence continues at coordinate 4,605 of JAGWTX010000224.1, forward strand.
AGAAGCTGGATAAGCTGGGATTGAACAGGCAGATCCAATTACTGAAAGGTGATAGCGAAGTGATCCGTTTTGCCGATCAGTCCTTTGATGCGATCACCGTTGCATTTGGTGTCCGTAATTTTCAAAATCTTGAAAAGGGGCTCTCAGAAATGTACCGGGTCCTGGCACCTGGCGGAAAACTGGTAGTACTGGAATTTTCAAAAGCCGATGCGGGTTTTTTATCTTTTCTATTTTCTTTTTACATGAACAGGATAACGCCCTTTATCGGAAAACTGTTTGCAAAGAATAAAGACGCCTACCAATAT
>JAGWTX010000225.1 GCA_028875955.1 Bacteroidota bacterium
TATGCACTGGGCTTTTTCGAAGCGGCCAATGGATGGTATAGCTTTAAAGACTACAATCCGTTCCAGTTGAGAAGATCGGTTGGTTTGGGTATGCGCTTCTTTCTGCCTATGTTTGGATTGCTTGGATTTGATTATGGCATAGGATTGGATAGGTTTACACCCGGAAGTTCCTTAAAAGACGCAGCGAGGTTTACCTTTATGCTGGGCTTTGAACCGGAATAAATCCCTTGTCAAGACATAACGGTAAGAAAGGCAACCATAAAACGCTTTCCTGCCGGAATGTTGCATCCTGAATTCCAAGTAGCCCAAACTCATAAAAATAAAATCATGAAAAAGACCCTTGTTCTGATCGCTTTTGTTTGCGCGGCATTTGCCAGTCAGGCGCAGCGGTATGCCATTATTGATACCAAGTACATACTCAGCAAAATTCCTGAGTACAAAGACGCCGATACCAAGCTCCAGCAGATCGGGGCCCAGTGGCAGAAAGAGATTGATGACAAACAGGCCGCACTGGATAAGATGTACAAGAATTACGATGCCGAGCAGTTTATGCTGACCGATGAATTGAAAAAGAAAAGGGAGGATGAACTCTTTGTACGTGAAAAAGAAGTCCGGGACCTGCAGAAAAAACGCTTTGGGTATGAAGGCGACCTCTTTAAAGAACGCCAAAAACTTGTTAAACCCGTGCAGGATAAGGTATATAACGCAGTACAAAAACTGGCAATTTCAAAAGCTTATGATTTTGTACTGGATAAAAGTGAAGGAATTACCATTATATTTGCCGACCCCAAACTGGATAAAAGCGAGGATGTATTGCGGGAAATGGGGATAAAAAACTAGTCTAAACCAAAACCAATCATAAAATCAGTACAATGAAGAAAATTTTATTTGTGTGTGTGGTTATTGCATCAAGTTTTTTGATGACCAATACATCCAGCGCGCAGGCAGTTAAGATAGGTTATTTTGATGAGCAGCAGACCCTATCCCTGTTTCCAGGTATCGGCAAAATTGATACCCTGCTGGAAAGCTATCAGCGTGATTCTATCGGTGTGGAATATCAATACAGACTGAGTGATTTTCAGCGTCGCGACAGCATCTACAAAAAAGATTCTGCCACCATGCCCGCTAAAGCCCGTGAAATTGCCGAGAAAGAACTGAACCAGTTAAAATATACCCTGATCAACTGGCAGCAGATCGGCCAGCAGATGTATGAAGCCAAAATGGAGCAGTTGCTGTCTCCTTACAAACAAAAGATGTATGAGGCTTTAAAACAAGTTATTGCCGAACAGAAATACACGTATGTTTTGAATGCACAGGCTTTATCTGTTTACGCGCAACCTTGGCCACTACTGGATAATCTATCCATTCGAGTAGCAATGAAATTGAAATTGCCTTTGCCGAAAGATGTGGAAGATGCCTGGAAAGTAGCTTCTGGAACTGGTGGAGCTAAAAAATAATTTTTCTGAAATAATTTCAGATACCCTACTATTGAACCCCGTCCTTGCGATGGGGTTCTTACTTTTGTAACCTATGCAGGCAAAACATCCGATAGGGGTATTCGACAGCGGGTATGGCGGTCTTACGGTTTTACGCGAAATCGTGAAAACCCTGCCCGACCATGATTTCCTTTATATGGGCGATAATGCACGGGCACCCTACGGTCCCAGGTCTTTTGAAACGGTTTACCAGTATACTCTGGAAGCTGTTCAGTGGTTTTTTGATCAGGGCTGTGAGTTGGTGATCCTGGCCTGTAATACGGCTTCCGCCAAAGCGCTCAGAACCATACAGCAGCGGGATCTTCCCCAAATGGCGCCGGGTAAAAGGGTTTTAGGTGTTATCCGGCCCACGACAGAAATCATTGGCCGTTTTTCGCATACGGGTAAAGTGGGTATCCTGGGTACGGCAGGTACCGTGAAAAGCAATAGCTACCGCCTGGAAATTGCCAGGTTTTTTCCGGAAGTGGAGGTTTTCCAGGAAGCCTGTCCCATGTGGGTACCCCTGATCGAGAATAACGAATACCAGCATGCGGGGGCTGACTATTTTGTAGAGAAAGATATCCGCGCATTATTGGGCCAATGCAGGGAGATGGATACGATTTTACTGGCCTGTACACATTACCCCCTACTGCTTCCTAAGATCCGTCAGTTTGTGCCTGAAAATATAACCCTCGTAACGCAGGGCGAGATCGTAGCCCATAGCCTTTCCGTTTATCTTAAGAATCACCCGGAAATAGCCGAAAAATGCGGCAGACAGAGTAAAAGGATATTTTATACGACGGATGATGTTACCGATTTTGACAACCATGCCTCCTATTTTTTTGGAGACAGCATTGCTTCCCGCCACCTGGATCTGGGCCGGAAATAGCCTGAAAACGGGCAAAATCGGGGTTTTTCCGAAAAAAATCGTCCATGCTGCTTCGAAATTCTCAATGGATTTCCTTACTTTTGCCGTCCTTTCACAAGCAGCGGTATGGTGACTGCAGGCATGAAAAGAAACAATATTCCGGGTTAGTAAAAAAATTAATAATGAAACGTACATTCCAACCACACAAACGCCGTCGTAAATCGGTTCATGGTTTCCGCAAGCGTATGGAATCTGCCAATGGCCGTAAAGTATTGTCAAGCCGCAGAGCGAAAGGTCGCAAGAAACTGACTGTTTCCAGCGAAAAAGGATTAAAATAATTCCTGCCCCCATGGGGTAAGCTTCAAAATATAGCCTCATCTTTTTGATGAGGCTTTTTTAGTTTAGCAACAGTATGGGAACCCAATTCACCTATAACCGGAAGGAAAAGCTCAAAAGCCGTAAAGTACTCAGTACACTTTTTGCGGAGGGCAAATCCATTTCTGTCTTTCCTGTAAAAGTGTTTTACCTGCCGGTGATGGATGAGAAGGCTGCGGTGATACAGACCGGCGTAGGCGTTAGTGCCCGAAATTTTAAAAAAGCGGTAGACAGAAACCGGATCAAACGTTTGTTGCGTGAATGCTACCGGCTGAATAAAACTCCCTTGCATGCAACTGCTATGGCAAAAGAGAAAAAAATGGCATTCTTCTTTCTGTACATCGGGAAAGAAGTTCCAGACTATGTATTGTTGGATGAAAAAATGAAAACTGTAATCACCAAACTGGAAACGATCCTTGGCAACTGATAAACCGATACCGGAGAAACCCCGTTCCTTCCTGAAATGGGTGGCTGTTTTACTGAGCTATCCTTTTATTTTATTGATAAGGGTTTACCAGTATGTGATCTCTCCTGCGATCGGTCCGAAATGCAGGTATACCCCCACCTGTTCACAGTATTCGGTTCAGGCATTACAAAAACACGGGCTGATCAAAGGTGGTTGGCTGGCAATCAAAAGAATCAGCCGTTGCAGACCCGGTGGCGGACATGGTTATGATCCGGTACCGGATTAGGGCTATAAGGTTAACCCATTATTTTTTCTCCGGAACGGTTAGTGCCGTCATTTTCCTGATGGTTTCCCTGGCTTCCTTCACACTGAAAAAACGGTATACTTCCGGGATTTTCCCATCGATCTTTTCAACCGACTGCATCTGGTGATAGGGTCCGATGATCAGTGCATCCGTATTGCCAGTGATCCTTACGGCAGTATTGGGAAGGATGAAAAAATTATGGTTTTCTGCAGATACATTTTTTCCTTCTGTAAGCAATTGAAGCGAATCGATCTTATGTTTCAGTTCTTCCTGGCTAACAACGGTCTGTGTGGTAGCCTGGGTTACATAGGACTGCAAACTTCCGATGATCGTATCATTCTTTACGTTCACCACATACAATCCGTTTTCTGTTAGATCAATGTTGCCTTTCCCTGCCGGGGAACTGATGCTGAAGGAAACTTTTTCGGCGTTTACTTCAACGTTTTTCATCACATGACCGGCACCATCGGTAGCCGTGATGGTTTTTGCATTCACATCGATATTGGCATCTCCCTTGCTCATGACAACCAATAATTTTTCCTGGTTACTACAGGAAACCATTCCGGTTAGTAAGCCAACTGCCAGTAAATATTTTTTCATACGCTTGATTGATAAAAAAAGTCCCACCTTAGGCGGGACTAAAATAATACTATTTTATGAGAGCTTTTATTTTGCAGCGTTAAAACGCTCAGCAACTTTATTCCAGTTCACCACATTCCAGAAAGCACCCAGGTATTCTGCCCTGCGGTTCTGGTATTTCAGGTAATAGGCATGTTCCCAAACATCCACACCCAGAACAGGGGTACCTTTTACTTCAGCCACATCCATCAGCGGATTGTCCTGATTGGGAGAGGAAGTCACTTCGAGCTTACCATCCTTCACCAGTAACCAGGCCCAGCCGCTGCCGAAGCGGGTCATACCAGCTGCTGCAAATTTTTCTTTGAATGCATCGAAAGAACCAAAAGCGGCATTGATGGCATCGGCCAAAGCGCCGGTAGGTGCACCACCAGCATTCGGAGCCAGGCTCTCCCAGAAAAACTGGTGATTCCAGTGACCACCACCGTTGTTACGGACAGCAGGACTGATCGATCCGGCAGCTGCTACGAGTTCTTCCAGTGATTTGCCTTCATTGGGGGTACCTGCAACGGCTTTGTTCAGGTTGTCCACATATGCCTGATGATGTTTATCATGGTGAATATGCATCGTGGTGGTGTCTATATGCGGTTCCAGTGCTTCATAGGCATAGGGTAAAGGGGCTAATGTAAATGACATACGCTAAATATTTAGTAAGATGAATGAAATAAATGATGCGTTACAAATTTACTCTTGTTTGGGTAAAATCCCCTGCTGTCAAATGAATTCTTTCTTAATTCGAAAAGAGAAAAATGCGGGGAATCATTTTCTGCGGGCTTTGAAAAAGGAGCGCATCAGCTGTGCACATTCATCTTCCAGGATC
>JAGWTX010000226.1 GCA_028875955.1 Bacteroidota bacterium
ATAAAATCGGTGGCATACGCCAGTTGCAAACCTGCCACCCAGATGATGACAGAGGCGGTCAGGAATAATATGATCAAAAAAAGGTTGGACAAATCGGCAAGAAGCATGTGTTCTGGTTGGCTTCACTAAGATAGTGAAACCCGGTCATTTCCTGTTTTTGTTCTGGGATTGCAAATGATAGCGGTAACGAATGAAGGAAGCGATTAGGACGATCAGTATGCAGGCTTCTGAAAAAAACTTTTCTGCATCCAGGTAATCCGTTGGTCTGTCTTTTAATTCCGGATCCATTTGTAAGCCATGGATCAGGAATAAGAGGGCGGTTCCATAGGATATGAGATGAATGTTTTTCCAAAAACGGAAAGAGATATTTTGTTTGATGATTTTTTGTGAACTGATGATCACAATCAGTAAAGCGTAAAAACTCAAAGTCCCCAGTAAAACCATATTGGGCTGTTTGGGTGCCTGAAGCGGCCAGAAAATGTCACGGAAGCTGAATTGGTTCCCGGAATCCAGTAAAAGAAAAAGCGGATGCAGGCACACAAAAAACAAAGCCAGGTAGGCGGTCCAGTTATGCAGGTCGTCCATCGAGATCTCCCTGAGTTTCGGAGGAAGTTTTTTCCAGTAAACCGAACGCTTATAGGCCGTGCTCAATACCATGCCGATCAGGATATTCAGTGTCAATAAGCCGGTGGCACAAAGCCCCATTCCTGCAGAGAGATCCAGAAAAGTGATAGTAAACATATTGCAGAATTGAATCGATATATTGAGGTATTAATGGGTATTTGACTGAAACCAGCTGTCACGGATCCTTTTCCTTTCAGCAGACAGGGTTTTTCCTTCCTTTTCAAAAGGCACCAGCACCGGCGTATTTTTTTCACCGATGTTCAGTTTCGTTTTCTTTTCGGTATCCCTGTGGCGAAAACTGATTTCAATGGTTGCACCCGGTTTTTTATCCTTCAGGTATTCATTGATGTCAGCACTGCTTTTTACTGGGGTATCATCCATTTTCAGGATCTCATCATCCACATCCAGACCTGCCTGATAGGCCGGACTGCCGATGAGGGTATTGGATAAGATTACCAGGTGGTTCATTCTGTTCACGCCGGTATTCATCCCCAGGTATGGTTTTCCGGCAGAGCTGTTTTCCAGGTCATACCCTGCCTGAGACATCAAATGACCATAATCGATCGCCGAATGCCCCAGTATGTATTTTTGAAAAAAATCTGCGGCAAACTGATTGTCAGTTACAGAAGCCAGCGCATCCTGCATGGAAGCCAGGGTATAGGGGATCTCTGTTTTACCGAATCGCTGCCACATGGCTTTCATATAAGCATCCAGTGTTTTGTGAAAACGGGTTTGCATTTCGATATCCAGTGCCAGGGCGATCGCAGCACCATAGGTATAATAGGAGGTGAACATGTTCGGATAATTGGTCTTATCGATCGATACCCCCGCATCCACAAATACGGCATGGTTACTGGCTTGTACAGGAGAATACAGCTGCGCACCCGGTGTATTCTCCTTGGCATTGATCAGGTAGGCCAGCCCATAGATATAATTGCTTTCCGCGGATAGTCCGGACCTGGCCAACAGGAGATTCCCGTAATACTGGGTAAAGCCTTCAGCGAACCAGAGTTCATTACTCATATTCGCTTTATCAAATTGAAAGGGTTCCAGGGTTTTCGGACGGATCCTTTCCACATTCCAGTTGTGAAAATATTCATGTGCAAAAACCTCAAGAAGGTTTCGGGCGCTGAAGGAAAACATGGTTTGAGTAATCATGGTGGAGTTCCTGTGTTCCATACCATCCCCGTGAACATAAGGATTGGCGCTTGCGATAAACGTATACATACCATGATCATAATTGGGAAATTCCCCATACACTGCCTGCGCTTCACTAACGATTTTCCTGACAGCTGTTTCCAGTTCATCAAACTGTTCCTTACTGGCATCCGCTTCCAGTGCGATACGCATCGTAAAGGCCTTTCCATCCGGGTTATGGATCTGCCATGACCGGAAGGCCAGGTCCCCGATCTTGGTGGGGCTATCCATAAAATATTGCAGACCGGGGGCGGTAAACCGGTGCGGGTCATTGGTAGGGACCAGTTGTGTGGCAATGATCCCTTTGTTTTCACCGGGTGGATCAAAACTGATTTCAATCGGTGCTTCATCCATTCCTTTCATCCACATAAATGCGCCGGGCATATTCAAATGGATACTTTCCGGATCGATTCCCACATAGGTACCATCCGCATAATTGCCAAACAGGGTATAAGTGATGGTAATAGCCGATCCATGTTTGGGAACTTCATAGCGATCACCCGAAACCTTTTTCAGGGTAAGAGGAGCCCCACTTGCATCACTGGCGCTTACCTGGTATACGTTTTTCCCGAATTCGTGTGTGGCATACCTGCCCGGAGAAGAACGGCTCATCTCGAAAATGGCAGGTGCGGAGGATATCCCCGTAACGGTAAGTGCAATCCTTGCTTCATGATGTACGGCATTGGGAAAGGAAACCCGGTAGGAGACTTTCTGCGCATCCAGATAAAAAGTGCTGATCAGCAGGAGAGAAAAAAGAACCCGTTTTTTCATGGATCAAATTGATTGATGAGTAATGTGGCTTGCTAAGATAAGTTTCCTCAGGTATTTCTATCATAAATTGGGATAAAGGGACGGAACGGATCATTTGCCTTCTCTGGTTGCAGAGACCTGATTTCCAGCCACCAGATCCGGTAAACCGGCAGGGTTAAGCGCCCTTTTCGGAATTAATTAGGTTAGCAAGCCGGAAAGTCGTACTTTTGCACCCATTAATTATTTACAATTTTACAAATGGACACACAAATCACAGGAACTGTTAAGTTCTTTAACGAAGAAAAGGGTTTTGGATTTATTAAGCATGATAACTCCAGTAAAGAAACTTTTGTACATGCGAATGGCTTGATCGATCAGATCGAAGCAAACGACAAAGTCGTTTTTGATGTACAGGAAGGACGTAAAGGCTTGAATGCCGTTAACGTTAAACGTTTAAGTTAACACTGAACTTTCTTAACCTATCCATAAGGCCACTCCGCTCTGCGAAGTGGCCTTTTACTTTTCACTATGCTGCTGTCCTGTTGCTTCGGAATTGATACATCCCGGGCATTTTTTCCCGGTAACCCAATAACCGGTCAAACCTCATTTCTCAAACCGGGTTATCCCGTAACCCAAGGGTAAACTTCTCTATCTTTGCCGCTTTAAATCAGAAAACATGGTAAGTTTTGTAGAACAGTTAAATGAATCAGTAGCCTATATACGGAACAGGTGTAAGGGAGAGACCGCAGTAGGGATCATTTTGGGAAGCGGACTCGGAAACCTGGTACAGGAGATCGAAACAACCTGTGAGATCCCATATGAGGAGATACCCCATTTTCCGGTGAGTACGGTACAGGGTCACCGGGGCCGGTTACTTTTTGGCCGGCTGGGTGGCAAGCCCGTTTGGGTCATGGCCGGCCGTTTTCATTTTTATGAAGGGTATACTGCACAACAGGTTTCTTATCCGGTAAGGGTATTGCGATTATTGGGGGTGAAGACCTTATTGCTCACGAATGCGGCTGGAGGCGTGAATCCAAAGTTTTCCATCGGGGATCTGATGGTGATACAAGACCATATCAGTTTCTTTACCCAGAACCCACTGATCGGGAAAAATGAAGATGAATTGGGAACCCGTTTCCCGGATATGAGCGAACCTTACAGTAAGTCCCTGATCAGTAAGGTGGAGTCCCTTGCCGCAGAACACAACATTCCTTTGCAGAAAGGAGTCTATACCGGTGTAACCGGGCCTACTTTTGAAACCAGGGCCGAATACAAACTGATTCACCTGTTGGGTGGTGACGCCGTAGGCATGAGCACGGTTCAGGAAACCATTGCCGCAGTACATGCAGGCATGGCGGTCTTTGCCATGAGTGTGATTACCGATATCGGTATCCGGGAAGAAGAAAATACCATCACGCACGAAGAAGTGTTGCAGGCAGCCAGGGAGGCAGAACCCAAATTGACTTTACTTTTCACCGAAATGGTAAAAAGCCTTTAACCGGCCCTGATAGTGGGAATACTGATTTTAACTTCCTGCTAAACAGCTTTACTTTTATATTACAGCACATTTCGCAGCATGCAGTCATATTTTCGGTCATACGCAGGATTTTTTTTGGTCATCTTTCTCACCGGGAGTACCTGGAGTATGGCACAGACCAGAACCAATGGGCGATTGAACAACCAGGATGGACAGATTTCGAATATTACCTACGACAGTCAGGGAAGACCTATGAAAAGGAATACAGGTAACGACTCCCTGCAACGAAGAGACCGTTATGCGGATTCGATCACGATCTTTTATCATTTTTTTGATAGTACCCGTTTGCGTTCACTGGATTCGAGCATCAATGATTTCACCACCCGTTTCCCCTTGCCCTACTTCTATCATCACCTGGGAAATTATGGGACGGCAGCTGAATCCTTTTTATTCAATCCCCTGATGAAGCCGGGGTTCGATGCAGGTTTTCACCAATATGATGTGTATGGTTTCAATCTGGAAAATACCCGATTGTTTCAGACAACCCGTCCCTATACCGAATTGGCCTATGTACTGGGTTCCAAGGCCGAACAGCTGATCAATGTGGTCCATACGCAGAATAAAAAAAGCAACCTGAATTTTTCTGTTGAATACCGTTTTAGTAATGCACCGGGTAATTTAAAAAACCAGAATGCCAGCCAGAATAATTTTCGTTTCACCACCCATTACCAATCCCTGCGGAAAAGGTATGAAGCCATATTCGTTTATCTCTCCAATAAAAGTGCTTCATCTGAAAATGGGGGATTGCAGGACATCAGCAAGCTGGACAGCCT
>JAGWTX010000227.1 GCA_028875955.1 Bacteroidota bacterium
AAAATCAAACAATGGATTTATGCCAGTAATTGGCTTCCCGGAAAGCGAAACCAGAAAGAGGAAAAAATCCTGACAGGTTTTCATACCCTGGAGGAAGCCATTGGAAAATGGCACGACCTGGAAAAAATCAGAGATACACTTACACAGCGACAACAATATTTTTCGAAAGATCTCTCATTGCAACTTTGTTTCTCACAGGCATCAGACCAATTGAAAAGAGCCATTCAGTACCGGAAACGAAAAGTAACCGAATTGCTTTAAAAACGAAAATCCGGGACTGGTTATTTGACCGGTAGAAAAATTTCAGCCATCATGCATCGGGCACTCCCGCCTCCATTGGTTTCGATGGTGCTTAGATCGGTATGTAAGATCCGGTTGAATTTTTCAAGACCCGTAAGCTGATCCGGTCTCAGTGAATAAAACGCCTGGCTGGACATGACCAGCAGCGGTTCTCCCTGTTTTGAATGCACCTGTAACATATTTCCTGCGAAATGATTCATCTGGTCCATGCTGATGGGTATGATTTCTTTCCCGGTATCCTGTATCGTTAAGGATACCTTTCTGCGTTCGGTCTCATCAGGGATACTGTCCAGGCAGATGACCGCATATTCATCTGCCACACTCATCATCACATTGGTATGGTATACGGGTTGCCGGTTACTATCCACGGAGGTAAATGCCACAATCCGGTATTGTTTTTTTTCTGCAAAGATATCCAGGAGCTGCCGGTGGGTTCTTTGTGAAAGACAGGCGTAGGCGATATGGTTTTGCCTGTCTAAAACCATACTCCCGGTTCCTTCCAGAAAAAGGTTTTGATTTTCGTAATCACTAAGATCCACGATCTGTTCCACCCGGTATTTTTCCCGTAAGGCATCCAGAACAGTTTGTTTTCTTTCTTTCCTTCTGTTGGGGGCAAACATGGGATACAGAAGCAATGTGCCATCTTCATGCATCGATAGCCAATTGTTCGGGAACAGGGAATCCGGGGTATGCGGTAGGGGGGAGTCCTTTACAACCAGGACATCTACACCTGCTTTTTCCAGCAGATTGACCAAACCTGTAAATTCAGCCAATGCTTTTTCCTGCAGGATCGTAGGGTTGGTTGATTTTACCTGGAATAAGTTATTGACCGCCGTTTCTTCATTAAAGTCGAATCGTACCGGCTCTATCATGAGTATTTGTGATGTGTGCTGCATAAGATGTATCGTGATGCTGATTAGCTGGTTTCTATTTATCCGATAATGGTTTTCTGTGCAGGGGCATGCTCATGCAATGAAACCCACCCCTGGCTCTTGATAATTCGGCGGAAGGCATCAGGATAACCGTGTCCCTGATAGCTTCCACATTCATTTCACCCGATTCCAGTTTGGGTAAAAGATCTTTTACATGAATGATTTCAAATCCGGCATTCCGGAAAGCTTCCGTGGTTTTATCATTTCTGTCATAACCCAGAACCACCCCTTCTTTCAGCGCCAGCAGGTTACAGGAATCTGTCCATTGTTCCCGGGAACTGTACGGGAATTCATTATTCCCGGAATAGATAAAACGGACTTCATTCTCGCAATGAAGGTCATTTTTGCTGATATCTACCAGGAGATCTTCCAGGCTGTCAAAGGAAACAGGATTGTCGGGGCATTTTTTATGGAATTGAAGGATCCTGATCTTTTCTTCCTTTTTGATTTCCAGGATTCTTTCGATCACGTCTTCGTCCTCATGTCTCACGGTTTTTCTGGAAAAATTACCCAGCATTACCCAAACATCCCTTTTTACCTGTGTGAACACGGTATCGATGTGCATATAATCCCTTTTCTTAGGAATTTTTATGATCGATACTTTTTCGAAAAGTCCTTTTTTAAATACCGTATTGGTAATACTCACCGCCGCTTCTGATGAGGTTCTTTCACTCACCCCAACGAGTAAGTGATGATCACTGACCACCATGATATCTCCGCCTTCCAGCGTGATTTTCCGGTCATCATCTTCCTTGGGCATCAGGAAACTATGGTTAGAGTCGGCCAGTTCAATGATGTTTTCCCGGTAAGCGGCAAAAAAGGGATGGTGAAAGAAGATATATTTTGCCAGCAGTGCTTCCCGCGTTCTTGCCTTTTTTGCAGGTTTATTCAGTAAGACATGGTCTTTAATCGTGATCCCGATATCACGTGTAAAAATGAAGTTGGGGATGGGCGCAAACAAAAGCTCTTTTTCGAGGGAGGTTCCCGAAATAAAGGTCTTGGCCAGTTCGGCTGAAGGATAATTTTGCAAACGGTTCTGAACCTGGTAGGTACAACCTTCAATCGCGCAGACAGAAGCCACCAGTTTGGAATGGATCTCTTTATCTTCCAGCACTTCTGCCAGCAACCACTGTAATTCGATCACTTTGTCTGAAGCATGGAATTCGGGACTGTCCGGTTTGTAAAAATTCCGGTTTGCTGCTGCAGCATCGATTGCTTCTAATCTGCCCCTGATTTTTTCAGGATCCAGAAAATACAAAAGGATTTTTGTGTAATAATCATATTCATGTTTCCGGATGGTATCCAGATGTACAATATCCTCAAACAGCCAGTCCTGCGCTTTTGAGGGAACCACTTTGCCCAGACCACTATCGGGGCTGTGAACCAATAAACATTGTAAATTCCCGATTTCGGAGTTTACAGATAAGGTAATATCCATACAATAGATGATTGAATGATTGAAATAAGAAGTCAGTAAATGCATCCGGTAACTATCCGGGACGTCAATGATCGGGCATGGAATTCAATCCGCGGTACATCCATGCAAAATGGGCTGTCAGCAATGATAGGGTAGAACAATGGTGCATATGATGAAGCAATTTACAACTTTCTGTCCAAAGGGTCTTTTCCACGAATCGAGCCGGTGGAACGGATGATCCGGAACCGTACAAACATGTCTTCCCGATACCAGTTTTCCTTTCTTGTTTTTCGGATAACAGCGGCATGTTCCTGGAGTTGGTAGGCGAACCGTTTCATCTTTTCCTTGCTTTCCCAGATACTGAATGTGGCTTGTTTGATCCAGGGAACTTCACCGATACCCAGCGAAATAAGAAAGCCATCTGCTTCTGCCATTTGTCTGGCAACGGCATCCACATTTTTCCAGAATGCAGACAGTTTGCTGAATCGGATACTGGCCCTGGTAAGTACCGCAATCTGTCCTTCATACTGGCTTTGTTTGGGAATTGCGCCAAAACAGGCTTTCCCATCCCAGGTTCCATGTCCTTCCAGTGCTTCCAGGATCAGGATCCATTTTTCACAGCCCATCCGTTTCCACCAGTTTATCAGGAAGGGTGGCGTATCCGGTAAGACGGTCTCATTACCGATTTCCAAAACTGCCCATTGCAGCCAGTCAGGGGTTTTGTCAAATGTGCCATTCTTCCCCGATCCCATCAGTTTCCAGAAGCTGTGCGAACGACTGAAAAACAGGGGAAACCTGAAGAGGGCCATGGATAAGAGCCCGGCCCATCCCCTGTGTTTGGGATACCTGACTACGGTAAGTCTGCACTGCATAATCGAAAATATGGGTTTATCCGGAATATCGCCGATTTGTACCCTACCGTTGGATAGCAAGCAGAATCGGGTTAATTTGCCGTAATGAATCTTTTGATTACCAACATACGACAACTGATCAATGTTCGGGAAAACCCCAGATTATTAAGGGGTAAGGATCTGGCAGAACTGCCCTTGATTGAACAGGCCTATCTGCAAATTTCAGGTGACAGGATCTCAGGATATGGATCCATGGATTCGATAGATAAACGAATACCGGTACAAAATGAAGAAACATGGGATGCGGGTGGAGCAGCCGTCCTGCCTTGCTGGTGTGACAGCCATACGCATCTGGTCTTTGCCGCAAGCCGGGAAGCTGAATTTGTTGATAAGATCAGGGGTGCCCAATATGCCGAAATCGCCGCCAAAGGGGGAGGCATATTGAATTCGGCCCTCCGTTTACAGGAAACGGATGCCGAAACACTGTACCAGCAGGCCTGGCTGAGACTCCAGGAGCTGATCCGTTTGGGAACCGGTTCGATCGAAATAAAAAGCGGTTATGGTCTTACCGTGGAAAGTGAATTAAAAATGCTCCGGGTGATCAAAAGACTCAAAGAGAACAGCCCGATCCCTGTGAAAGCCAGTTTTTTGGGTGCACATACCTATCCATTGCAGTATGTAAACGATCACCAGGGTTATATCCGGGAAATCTGTGAGGAAATGCTACCGGTTATCCAATCGGAAAAACTGGCAGATTACATTGATGTATTTTGCGAGAACGGTTTTTTTTCCGTGCCGGAAGCGGAAACCGTTTGCAGGGCAGGCATGGCCATCGGTCTGAGGCCAAAGATCCATGCTAACCAATTACATCTGTCCGGCGGTACACAATTGGGCGTTGCCTTGGGTGCACTTTCTGTGGATCACCTGGAAACCATGGATGCCGCAGCCATTGAAGCCCTGGCTGGTTCCGACACCATCGGTACCTTATTGCCATCTGCCGCTTTTTTTCTCCGGATGCCGTTCCAGCCCGCCAGAGCCCTGATAGATAGCGGATGTGCCATTGCTCTTGCTTCTGATTTCAATCCCGGTTCCAGTCCGAGCGGCAATATGAACCTGGTGGTATCCCTGAGCTGTATCCAGATGAAAATGCTTCCCGAAGAAGCCATCAATGCGGCCACCCTCAATGGTGCATTTGCCATGGAAATGGGAGAGGAGTTGGGAAGTATTACCATCGGTAAAAAAGCCAACCTGATTTTTACCAGACCCATCCCATCTGTTGCCTATCTGCCCTATGCATTCGGCACCAATCTTATTGACAGGGTAATGATAAAGGGTGGTTTTATTTAAGTATATTTAAACTGCTGCC
>JAGWTX010000228.1 GCA_028875955.1 Bacteroidota bacterium
CTACCACTACGCTGACTGCACCAGTTGTTACCCCTGTTTCCGGAGCAAAACCTTATCCAGGTACCGGAGCACCAGTAACAGACAGCCAGGATAAAGAGGCCAGTCTTTCTGGGGAAGGTCCTGCTGCTGATAAACAGACAACCCTTTCTGCAGAACCGGTAACACAACCCAATTCTGGGAATGCCGGATCCGGATTGTTAGCTCCTTCCGGTGAACAGGCGAGGACAAACAATCCTTTCAGCCTGAAACCTGTATTGAAAAACCCTTCCCATCCTTTATCAGGTGGAGCGGATCTGATCACTGCCCAACAACAGATAGCGATCCAAAAGGTTCCCGCACTAACCCAGGATGAAGCTTCCTCCATCCCACCCTATACACAAAACTTATTGAATGGCGAACCCATTACGGGTAACTATAGCCATGCAAACCGCAACTGGCAGCTGGACAGCCTGCAACTGACCATAGGCAACCATTTCAACAAGATCAGAAATATCATCATCTGTCCTTCAGATCGGAAAAGCTGGAATACGGACTGGTTCCTCGAAACCTATGTATCACCAGACCTGGCTTTCAAAACCGTAAGCAATGTTTCTGCCACACCGCAATACCTGGCTAGAAAAGACAGCAGTGAGAGTATGCGGGTGGGTTATACAGCCGGCATCCGTTTGGTAAAACCCATTACAGATAATCTTTTGGTGAAAGCGGGTCTGCAATATTCGCAGGCCAATGAAAAATATGTGTACCGAACAGAGAATGAAGTGAAGACCACAACGGTGGTTACGGAAAGGACCATCATACGCGGACCCGGTGATACGGTTCTGGTAAAAGATACCAGCGTACTGCAAACCATCGGATTCCGGAACAATACCGTTTATAACCGATACAGGAG
The DNA here is from genome assembly GCA_028875955.1 of Bacteroidota bacterium. GTDB lineage: Bacteria > Bacteroidota > Bacteroidia > Chitinophagales > Chitinophagaceae > Sediminibacterium. The sequence continues at coordinate 890 of JAGWTX010000228.1, forward strand.
CTTTGATATCCCGGTTACAGTAGGTTACCAGTTTGGGGATGAGGACCTGAAATTCGGTATCAATGCCGGTGTGATCGTGAACCTTTCCTCCTGGTACCAGGGTGTGATACTGGACTCCTCGCTGGGTACGGTCAGCCTGAACAAATCGGGCAACTCGGTATACAAAACGAATATCGGGCTGGGGCTTATCGGCGGCATATCCGTTGTGAAAAGGCTGAGCGATGACATGCACATTTTCTTTGAGCCCTATTTCAGATATAACTTATCGGATATGACCACCCCGCAGGCAACCTTCAAACAAAGATTCAGCATAGGTGGCCTGTCGGTTGGATTACGTTTTAATTTAAACAGGAAATAAGAAGCAACATAAATTACCCAATCCGTATCTATGATACAGATTACGATCAAATAAAAATGAAAAAATATTTACTCATCCTGATTTGTTTGCCGGCGCTACTTTTTACAGCCTGTAAAAAAGAGCTCTCCGACAACTTTATCACATACAGCAATCATCCGCTGAATGATACCGCCTGGGTAAAACATTTTTCAACCACTGGATCGATCAATGATTGTTTTGACCTGTTCCGTCCTGACAAACTGCTGGTCGATTCCTTCAATGCCCAAACCGGAGGTACGGTTAATTTCGGCGATAGTATTTCGCTGACCTTCCCGGCCAATGCGTTGTTGACACAAAGCGGATCCGGATTACCTTCCGATATCGTAAAACTGTTTGTTTTACCCATCCGGACAAAGGGGGATTTTATCAAGTTTTTCAAACCTACCACTACTGCCGACGGCAGCATACTGGAAACCGGGGGTGGTCTTTATGTAAGGGCTTTTTGCGGTGACAATGAAGTCAGCCTGGCACCGGGTGTCAGGGTGAAAATCCGGTTTACGGATGTTGATATACCCAAACCGAACATGCAGGCATTTTATGGAAAAGAAAGCATCCCTTTCCTGGTCAAAGGAATTGATACGGCCAACAGCTGGTTCAGGGATAGCGATACCAGTTATCTTCCGCTTTGGTCCAAACTTTCCAACAACCCGCCCACTTCCAGCTATTATGGTTATGAATTAAACGCCGTGAACCTGCGGTGGATGTCAGCGGAGCGATATACTGACAGCAGTTTACCGAAAGTAAAAGTAACCGCTATCCTGCCACCGAATTTCACCAATAAAAACACGGCTGTCTTTGCCGTATTTGCCAATCAGAAAACGGTAGTGAATCTGAATGGGGATTATCCATCCCGCTCATTCTTTGCAAACAGGATCCCATTGAAAACAGCCATGAAACTCATTTCGGTTTCCAAGATCGGGGGTGACTTTTATATTGGTGTCACCAATATCAGCAGCGTGGAAGCCGTAACCAGCTATAAGATATTACCTGAGAAAGAAAGCTTCCATGATTTGCTGAAACACCTGGATAGCTTATAATTCGCTTTTTGTACACACATACCGGGGGGTATCGTGAAGGGTCGCCATCAGCGCGACCCTTATTTTTTGAAATCAAACAAGGTTGCCGTAAAAACAGCCCTTTCCCTTTTTTTGAAGATCACATCCCAGTTTCCCTTGTAACGCAGAACCCTGGGTACGGTCAAGCCTTCAAATTTGGTCATCTCCACATCCATGCTCACATCAAAATCATAAACCCCAGCCTTGTAGCTCAAAGAATAATTTCTTGCCAGTACCGATAGGGTTTTCATATCAAACCAGGTAACCATCTGGTCAACCACGATCCTGTCATTCCTGGCTTCCTCTTCTTTCGGGGTGATGGAGAAAACATAACAAAGCTCACCATGGTATTCCTGGATATCCAGTTTGTAATCATACAGCTTATGCGCATCCTCATCATACAGATCCAGCTTATTACCGATAAACGGTATGCCCGGTATTTTCTTACCCGGGTTGAAAAAAAGCATCTTCAGCTGTTCCTTATGTTTCTCCATGCCCTTCCTGGCAGTATAACTCTGCAGTCTGCCTTTTACAATATTGTTTTCCCCGCAAACCGTTCCCTTTGTAAAAAACAATCCTGCATAAAGTTCCGGCGTCATGTAATTATAGTCCCCTTTCCTGTCATAAAAATTACCGGTCACTTTTTCTTCCAGGACATCCATTGTCCGGCAATTACCGGAACGGTTCTGTCGGGTCTTGCTGTATAACGAAGCCAAAACACCACCCTTCTTATCCAGCATCTTGATGTCGTTGTAAGAACTGAATCCCAGGATATGCAGGTTACGGAAAGCCTTGTAGAAAGTAGTGTCTTCCTTGATCTGGGCCAGGAGGGTCCGATAGTCAAAATGGTTGCGAACCACCACTTCACTCAGGGTAAAACGGTGTTCATCAATGATGACAGAGGTATCCTGCGAAAAAGACCGGAAACTGACCAGTAAAAAAACAAAGAATAGTCTGCGCATTATTTGGGAAATATCATTTTGTAATCCACTTTCACTTTCCCTTTACTGATGTCATTCAGTTTTCCCTGTAACATTTTCTTGCGGAGGGGTTTGAGATAGTCTATAAAAAGTTTGCCTTCGATATGGTCATATTCATGAAGGATCACCCTAGCGGTTATGCCATTGAAGGTTTCGGTACGGGGTTTGAAATTTTCATCCAGGTATTCCATGACCACGGTTTCCTCGCGGGATACGTCTTCCCTGATTTTGGGAATGCTCAGACAGCCTTCATTATAGACCCAGGGCTCCCCGTCGAGGGAAAGGATATGTGCATTGATAAAGACAGATTTGACACCTGGCGCATCCGGATAAACACCCTGTTCATCCTCTTCGAGGTTCTCGAATATCTGGGTGCTGTCTATCACGAATAAACGGATATCCTTATTGATCTGGGGAGCAGCAAGACCCACCCCATTGCTGGCATACATGGTTTCCCACATATCTTCAATTAAGGTTGCCAAACCCGGATAATCAGGACTGATATCCTGACAAACTTTGCGTAAAACCGGCGCTCCATACGCTACGATGGGAAATATCATGAATCTTGTCTATTTTTCGATTGCGCAAAAATACCGGAAAACCGGCAACCTGCCAATCATCCCCGTTACAGGGATCGAAGGTATTCCTGGAGCATTAAAGTGGCTGCAATCTGGTCGATATTACCCTTTATCTGCCGGTCTTTCTTCTTCATCCCCATTTCAACCATGGCCCGGGATGCCATTTTCGAGGTATAGCGTTCATCAACCGTTTTAACAGGAATAGATGGGAATGCTTTCTGTAATTTAACAATTGCCGATTTTACAAGAGGGGTGGCATGCGTAGGACTATCATCCAGGTTGAGTGGCTCCCCGATCAGGATCAGTTCCACACTTTCCTGCTGGATGTATTTTTCCAGAAAGGGAATCAGGTCTTTTGTCTCAATGGTGGTTAAGGCCGTAGCAATGATCTGCAGGGGATCGGTGACAGCGATTCCGGTTCTTTTTCCGCCATAGTCAATACAAAGGATCCTGGGCATATTTGCTATTTAAAAGAGTAAAAGCTTCAAAGGGATTGGCCAATAAGCCGCTCCTATTTCCGCAACCAATGAATCAAACTTATTAAAATACAAAAATATCTGCGATCACCAGCAAACCAAATACCACACTGGCGATCCCATTGGAGGTCATGAAAGCAATGTTCACCTTGCTCAGGTCGTTGGGTTTGACCAGTGAATGCTGGTAATACAGCATCCCCATAAAAACCACAATACCCACCCAGTACAGAAAATGAAAATGACCATACACCCCTGCGGCCACAACACAAACCGAACTGAAAAAATGCAGGATCTCTGAAACTTTCAGGGCTTTTTCCTTTCCCAGGACGGCGGGTATCGAAAACAGGTCATTGTGCTGGTCGAACTCCACATCCTGCAGGGCATAAATGATATCAAATCCGCTCACCCAGAAAATAACCGCAAAGGAAAACAGGATGGGCAGCAAGGCGAATGCACCGGTTACCGCGA
>JAGWTX010000229.1 GCA_028875955.1 Bacteroidota bacterium
GGTTGTAGTGATACCACCTGCCAGGATATTCCGGTTACGATAAACAGCGTATTGGATGTGGCCAATGCCTTCTCGCCCAATGGGGATGGACAGAATGACAGGATCTATGTAAAAGGTTTTGGGATCTCCCAAATGACCTGGACCATTTATAACCGGTGGGGAACCGTTGTGTACAAGAGTTCCAACCCGAATGAGGGCTGGGATGGGACCTATAATGGCAGACCACAGCCACAGGATGTATATCATTACACACTGGTCGTTGAATTCAGCAGCAAGCTGAGGGCAACCAAAAAGGGAGACATAACTTTATTAAGATGATCTGATCATGCAGCGAAAAATAACTATCGGAATGGGGTTGATACTGACTTTTCTTTTTATGACAAGTCGGGCACAGGATCTGCATTTCTCACAGTACTTTAATGCGCCATTGCTGGTGAATCCGGCGAATACGGGATTTAATCCGGATTTCGATTACCGGGTAGGGGGTAATTACCGGAACCAATGGGCCAGCGTGGGAAATCCGTATAAGACGATGAGTGTTTGGGGTGACACCAAACTGTTCACCAACCGTTTTGAAAATGGCTGGCTGGGAGTGGGCGCATCCTTATTAAAGGATGTGGCAGGAAGTGGCAGCCTGACTTCAACAAGCGGATATGCAACCATTGCCTGGCACCAGATGCTGGGTTACAATAGTTTATTAAGCGGTGGATTCGGACTCGGTTTTGTTTCCAAAAAAATAGATATCACCAAACTGAGTTTTGACAATCAGTGGAACGGTAGTTTTTTTGATGTGAATATCCCATCAAATGAGCCATTCGCCTATAGCCAGACAACCTATCTGGATCTGCAGATGGGCTTGAATTACGCCTATTTTGCATCGGAGAATGTTTATTTTAATGCCGGATTAAGTGTGATGCACCTCAACAATCCCAAAGAAACTTTTTTTGACCCATCTGTATCCGATAACCGGTTGAACCGCAGGTACACGGCGTTTGTAAACAGCAGTATCAAGATACAGGATGTCTGGATCATCAATCCCAATGTATATGTCAGTAAGATGGGAAATGCCTGGGAAACGGTCTTAGGCATGAATGCCAACCGTGATCTAACCGGTGATGGCAGCAGCCAGCTGATTCTTGGTTTATATTACCGGAACAAGGATGCGGTCATACCCATGGTCGGTTACCAGATCAATGACATGAAAATTACTGTCAACTATGATGCTACGGTTTCCGGATTGAGCAGTTTGAACGGCTCGCGCGGAGCCTATGAATTATCCATCGTAAAAAGCGGCATCTTCCCATCCAGTGCCGGAAAATCTGTTCGCTGTCCTACCGTACGGTTCTAAAAAAAGCGCTGTTCCAGAGAACAGCGCCCGGGGGAGCAGACGGGTTTATATTCTTGAGATCCCTTCACCATCACTGCTGATGCTGAAATCATCTTCATGGTCTTTAAAATATTTCCTGTATTTATCTGATATTTCTTTCGATTGTTTGGTGCCATTGATATAGAGTTCCCCTTTTTTGATTTCTATCCTGTATCCTTTTTTGGTATCGATCAGTCCGTCTTTTTCCAGATTCTCTGTAAACTCTTTCAGCTGTGCGATTTCTTTTTTCGCTTTTTCGATACCGACCCTTGCAGCGGCCATGCTTTTTTCAACTGTTTTTTTGATTTCATCCATGTTGATGTTCATTTTCGCTGATTTCAGGTTTTCTTTCGCTTTCTCCATTTCCTTGGAGATATCAATTTTCTTCATCTGGATTTCTGCCTCGCGCATGGCTTTGTCTACTTCTGCGCGGGTTTTATCCCAGTTGATGTTTTTCAGGGAAGCGGTAACTTCTTCACTGATCTTATCAAAATTGATTTTCTTAACCTGTTCCATCGCCTGGTTGATCTCTTTTTCCATGTTGGACATGTCGAAATGCATATTCTTATTCATTTCCAACTGAGCCTGATCCAGGTCTTTCATGGCTTTATCCAGGTCACCCACCCGGTAATCCTTGTTGGTATGCTGTTTTTTGGAAGGCCGGGTCGTATCAGACGGTTGGTCGGTTTTGGATGGATTGGGTATGTAATCCGTTCTTTTCCAGGCCAGGAAAGTAAGGGCGGCGAAGGCGAATCCTGTCCATGCCAGCCAGGGTTGGTTATGCTTTTTCATGATGTTTCATTGCAGTTTTTGTTAAACGAATAATTTCGTAGTAAATATACGAGTCAATTCGTATATCGGAACTTTTTCATCCATTTTTTTATTTTTTTAACAAATCCCCTCCTTAGACAGAAAAGATTTATCTCCTCATTCCTCCCGCTTAATTTTTATCTTGCGTCTCTACAATCGATTACCATGAAATATTTGCCGTTAAATCCCGAGATTTTTATCCAGAACCGGAAACGGTTTGTAAAAGAGATGCTACCCAACAGTATTGCTATTTTCGTGAGTAATGACGAATGGCCATCCAATGGGGATGCCCTCCATTCCTTTAAACAGAATACGGAGCTTTTCTGGCTGAGCGGGATTACACAGGAAGATTCCATGGTCATCCTTTTTCCGGACAATCCCGATCCCCGATACAGGGAGGTTTTGGTATTGGTTCGTCCCAATGCCTTAAAGGAAAAATGGGATGGAAAAAGGTTACGTGCCGCGGAAGCCACGGAAATCTCAGGCATTTCAACCATTGTCTGGCTGGATGCACTGGATGCACCCTTACAGACCTGGATCCATCTTGCCGATCATATTTATCTGGACACCAACGAAAACGACAGGAAAGCCAGTCCTGTCAGGACCCGGGAATATCGTTTTGTTGATGAGATGAAAGCAGCTTACCCACTGCATTCCTTCCAGAGAGCCGCCAGGATCATGAAGCAGCTCAGGAGTATCAAGACAAAAGAAGAGATCGAAGTTGTACAGAAAGCCATTGATATCACCGAAACTACCTTCCGCCGGTTATTACAATTCATCAGACCCGGTGTAACAGAATATGAAATAGAAGCGGAAATCTGGCATAGTTTTTTAAGTCAGCGTGCAACCGGTCCGGCCTATGGAAGTATCATAGCCAGCGGAGATAATGCAAGAACCCTGCATTATGTTTCAAACAATGCCGAATGCAAGGATGGAGAACTGATCCTGATGGATTTTGGTGCGGAATATGGTAATTATTGTGCAGACCTTACCCGTACCATACCGGTAAATGGGAAATTCGGGCGCAGACAGAAAACGGTTTACAATGCCTGTCTTCACCTGCACAATTATGCCAAATCCATTTTAAAACCCGGTATCAGCATTGCAGATTATACCGAGAAGGTAGGAGAGGAGGCAACCCAGCAATTTTTGAAGATCGGTTTATTACGCAAATCGGAAGTGAAAAATGAGGATCCAGAAAACCGGGCCTACCGGAAATACCTCTATCATGGCATTTCCCATCATTTGGGGATTGATGTGCATGACCTGGGTACCCGCACCGAACCCATAAAAGCCGGTATGTTATTTACCATTGAACCGGGCATCTATATTGAAGAAGAAAAGATGGGTGTACGGATTGAAAATAATTTCTGGATTACCCGCAATGGTAACCAGGATTTAATGAAAAATATTCCGATAACCGTGGAAGAAATAGAAACTTTGATGAAGAAAAAATAATTTTTATTTCATCAGGCCATGATCCATAGTTCCTGGTCATCAGCAAAGCCTTACAATCTCTTATCGTAAACTATGGATACGATCAAATGACCCCCACCCATTGAATGAAACAGATTCCCAATTTATTTACGCTTTTAAATCTGCTGGCGGGATGCCTGGCCATCGTGTCGATCATGCAGACTGGTCTTACCGTTTCAGTTGACAGCACCGGAGAAAACCTGGTGATGATCCCTGAAAAAATTTACATGGCCAGTTTGTTTATTGGTATTGCAGCATTGATTGATTTTCTGGATGGTTTTGTAGCCCGGTTACTCAAAGCACCTTCTGAAATGGGTAAACAGCTGGATTCGCTGGCCGATCTGGTCAGTTTTGGGGTAGCCCCCGGATTGATCGCCTACCAGTTTTTACGCTTGTCATTCGCCCAACAGCCGGATGGCCTGGACATCAGTACGCTTTGGCTGTTGCCGGCTTTTTTGCTTCCCTGTGCAGGTGCTTACCGGCTGGCAAGATTCAATATCAGTTTTTCCCAGAGTTATGGATTTAAAGGGGTTCCGATACCTGCTGCAGGTCTGTTGCTGGCATCTTTCCCCCTGATTTACTGGAATACCGACAACGCCACCGTTATCCATCTGTTGCTGAATAAATGGTTTTGGTATTGCATCATACTGGTCGTGAGTTATCTGATGGTATCTTCCCTACCCATGATGGCCATGAAGTTTTCCGGTGTAACCTTGAAAAAATTACTGCCTTTTTTAATATTAGCACTGATTTCCCTGGCCGGAGGCCTCAGTTTCGGCTGGCTGGTGGTACCGGTTACCTTTATTGCATATGTAATTCTATCTTTGACCCTCAAACAACAAGAATCATGACCTATCACGTACAGATCAAAGTAATGCCACTAAAAGATTTATTGGACCCGCAGGGTAAAGCTGTTATGGGCGGTTTACGCAACCTGGGATTGAGTGCCATCACGGATGTACGGGTTGGGAAACACATCACTTTGGAAATCGAAGCGGATTCTGAAACCCAGGCCAAACAAATGGCAGAAGAAGCCAGTAAAAAACTGCTCGCCAATCCGGTAATGGAATTTTTTGAAATAGAAATGATTAACTAGTTAGTTTGGGGTCTGTAGTTTGTAGTCTTTGGTTGTCAATTACAAACCAATGATCAAACCCCAAACCCCAAACTCCAAACCCCAAACCCCAAACC
>JAGWTX010000230.1 GCA_028875955.1 Bacteroidota bacterium
TACACGCCCGATTTTCTGATACGCCACAAGGAAACCTTCGAAGCAACTTTGATCGAAATCAAACCAAGGGCATTCGAAAACCACCCACAACTTTTCCTTCGAAAAGCTGTCGCCGAAAACTATATCCAGCGAAAAAACCTCGACTGGAAATTTAAAGTTGTCTTTGATGATCAGATCATTCTCACCGAAGAACAATTCAATGCCTTCACTGAATGCATTTCACTTTCAACCGGGAAGGCAATGGCGGCCTGGTATGCGGCGTATTCCCGTCGGATGAACCAACCCTTTCCGGATAACCTCTTATGCGACCTGGTCATTTCAGGCCCGAAACCTCCCTCCCGTTCATGGAAACAACTCACCCTGCTTTAAACCCCATAACCATGAATTTTTCCTACGATTACAAGAGTAAAACCCTATTCTACAAAGGATATGTATTCGATTCCACAATTGAATTAAAATATGTTCTATCAATTGAGGATACCCACGCCTGGCTTCGAAATGGGATCGAAATCTATTATGGAATAAATGTGCAACCCAGCGGTATCAAAACAAAACTGCATTGCTATCGCCCCGACTTTCTCATTCGGGATCTTAATACCCACCAGGCCCAATTAGTAGAGATCAAACCGGATGGCTTTACAAAACAAATGCAGCAAAAGCGTGCGAAAATTGCCGCCAAATTCATACAACGCTTTGCCTATGATTGGTCATTCCAAATCATCACGGAGTCAGAAATCAGGCTTTCTCAGCAGCAATGGCTCCGATATAAAGAAATTCTTGCCACCCAAAATGACTGGCACCACCAACCTTGCCTGCAACTTTTGCAAAATAACACCCAGTTCACCGACCCGGATTATGAACAGTTTGTGAGAACAGGTTGGGTACCGGCAGGGTTTCCCTGATGTTACTGCCGTTGCGACGCTCCGTTCAACTTTTGTTCTCCGGGCCCCGGTACGGTCTGCAAAGAAGTTTTAAGCGAACCCCTCATGCTGCGCTGCGGAGGGCTTCGCTTAAAACACGTGTCCGCCGCTATTTTAAATCTTAAAAACAAATATTATGGAATTCACAGGAACCATCACTGCAGATGCAAACATCGCAACAGTAAAAGGTGACAAGGAAGTTGTCAACTTTTCAATCGCCATTAATGACAGGTATAAACCCAAAAATGCCAACGAAACCAGGGAATTTACCACCTACATCCAGGTAGCCTGGTGGAGGGGAATAGGTATTGCCAAAATACTGAATAAAGGTGCCATTGTCACCATTTCAGGCCGGCTGTTCCCAAACGCCTACACGGACCTGAATGGCAACGCAAAAGCAAGCCTGAACTGTCACGCAGATTCGATTAAACTGATCAGGGGGAAAAAATCAGAATCCCCTAAACAACAGGAGCCTGTCGGCCTGACAGAACCCATCGACGACCTCCCATTCTAACCATTGTAAATCACTTAAATATAAAAATATGTCACATCAAATCTATCTCAACGAACAAACAGGTAAACATAGCTTCTTCTCAGTAAAAGAAAAGGCCTGGCATGGTCTTGGCCAGATTGTTGATCAATATCCTACAAGTACAGAAGCCCTGAAATATGCAGGACTGGATTACGAAGTAACCAGGGAAAACATCTTCACAGCCAGCTACCATTCAGACGGGCAGCTTATGGATAATAGCAAACCAGTAAAGACACATTTCGCAACCATGCGAAGGGATACCGGAGCAGTATTGGGGATTGTCGGCAAAGACTATGAGATCGTTCAGAACACAGACGCATTTGCCTTCTTCGATGCCATTGTCGGCGGCGAAGGAATTCAATATGAAACCGCAGGCGCACTGGGAAATGGGGAAAAGATTTTCATCACAGCCAAACTCCCTGGCTACATCAGGGTTGGGAATGACGATTTGATCGAAAAATACCTTTTCCTGACCACATCCCATGATGGCTATGGTAGCATTACCGCTGCATTTACGCCCATAAGAATAGTCTGTAACAATACGCTGAATGCGGCACTCCGAAACCACAGCAATGCCATCAGGATCCGGCATACGGTCAATGCGAAACAGAGACTGGAACAGGCCCACCAACTGATGGGGATTTCAAACAACCTGTCTGCGGAGATGGAAGGCATCTTTAACAGGTGGACAAAGATCAGTATTACAGACAAACAGGTTCGAAAACTGATTCAGTCTGCGCTGGTTCCCAACAAGGAAGTGCTGGCCAAAATTCAACAGGGAAATGAGGAGGAATGCTCAACCTATTACAAAAATATGTGTGATTTCGCTTTTGAATATACCATGGCCAATCCTACCCAGCAATTAGCAACAACCCGTGGAACCATTTTCGGTGCCTACAATGGCATAACCGGGTATTTCCAGAATGTTAGAAAATACAAGGATGACACAGCCAAACTAAAATCACTGATGTATAGTGGCCTTGCGCAGCAAAGAAGCCAGGTGGCCTTCGACCTGTGCATCGCATTTGAAAAAGACGCGTCATTCCTATCAAACTAAATCCTTCAAAATGGAACCCGCTAATACCCAAAAATGCCATAACTGCAATCATACCCTACACGGCAGAACCGATAAAAAGTTCTGCAATGATTACTGCAGGAATACCTACCACAATAAATCCAAACGTTCGGAGAACAACCATATCCGAAATACCAAAGCCATTTTGATGCAAAACCGGAGAATACTTGCCGAAATGCTAGGTGACAAATCATCCTGCACCGCTTACTGGGCAGAGTTGGTTGCGAAAGGATTTCACTTTGACTTTATAACGCAAATACATTCGACGAAACAGGGATCAGTTACCCATTTCTGTTATGAATATGGTTATAAAATCATCAATGAATCTTCCATCTCTATTTGCAAAATGAAAGGGGATAAAATGCCGGGCAGCCCCTATCCAAACCCAGCAGACATCCCCGGTAAAACCCGTTGATAGAGCTAGGCAGCTATTCCCCAAATGTGGATTTTGCTCCTCTAAATAAACAGCTCTAACTCATAAGAAAAGTTGACATTTTGGATCCAACTGGGAATCCTGTGATGTGAATTCACCTCCCGGTTCAGGTGGTTCCTGGAATGAAACCATGTACCTATTTGACAATTTCCTGGCAGCAATGGATGACCTCCGTTCTGCCAGGTTTGTTTATAACGTTTAAACCACTTTTTTTTATGATTGATCAATCCGATAAATCGAATGTACTACCCATTGTTTCGGAAGTGGAGCTCGTATACCGCTCAAAAACCAAACCCTCCAACCGGCCCCTTATCAACCATTCACAGGCTTCCTATGACATACTTATGGCAACCTGGGACTTCAATAAGTTAGAATTCATAGAACAGTTCAAGGTATTATACCTAAACAGAGCCAATAAAGTGCTGGCCATATTTGAAATTTCGACGGGTGGTTTAACAGGCACAATAGCGGATCCGCGTTTAATTTTTGTAACGGCCTTAAAGCTAAATGCGACATCCCTTATTCTTTGCCACAATCATCCAAGTGGCAACCTCAAACCCAGTGAAGCGGATAAAGCACTCACCGAGAAAATAAGGCAGGCAGGCAGGTTCTTAGACCTTCAGGTAACAGACCATATTATCCTATCTTCAGAAGGCTATTTTTCATTTGCCGACGAAGGCTTATTATAGCCGATATCCTCGAGTTAACACAAGCCGGCTGCCCTAAAAACGGGTAGGCTCCCATCCTTATTTTTCCCTTCTATATTTTTACATCCTAAACAAAGGAACCAAGTATTGGTCAACCCATCAGCGGCCTTCCCTGCTCGCGGCAAGATGTACAAACGTGATACGTTTGGGCATCTTGCCCGCGCTCGGAACTCGCGCGGGTAAAAGAACCCAATTCGAAATGAAAAAAAAGGAGGAAGATGTCAGACGCAAAATGATCGTGGTTAGAATGAACGAAAAGGAATTTACTGCCCTTGAAAAATTAAGAGCCAGTTCAACGGAAAAAACAGTGAGCAATTATCTGCGAAAAGTAGCACTTCGCAGACCTGTTACCATTGTTTACCGAAACGAAACAGCAGATGATTTTCTAAATGAATTGATTCAGTTAAAAAGGGAACTTCATTTCATCGGACACAACCTTAACCAGGCGGTTCACAAACTGCATACGCTCGACAGGATTCCTGAGTTCAGGACATGGATCCGGCAATATGAAACTGTCCACCACCAGTTTCTTCAAAAAGAGGATCAGATCATTGCCCGTGGCAACCAGATTTATCAGCTATGGTTGCAAGAATAACCACACCCGCATCATTACACAAAACACTGAACTATAATGAACAAAAGGTTCAGAAAGGAACAGCCATTTGCATTGGTGAAAATGGGTTTTTATTACCCTTACACCAACTAAATTTCTATGACAAAAAACAATTGTTTGAAAACAGGAACAGCTTAAATGAAAGAGCCTCCACAAAAACACTGCATGTCTCACTAAATTTCAGCAGTTCGGAAAATTATGAGGCTACCTTCCTGATGAAGATTGCAGAGGATTATATGTCGCGGATCGGGTTTGGCGAACAGCCGTACCTCGTGTACCAACATCACGATGCGGGTCATCCGCATATCCATATCCTTTCGACAACCATTCGGCCAGATGGATCCCGGATCAACACACACAATATAGGAAGGAACCAATCTGAGATGGCACGCAGGATCCTGGAGGAGAAATACGGCTTGGTAAGGGCCGAAAATCAGTCACTTGGATTAGGGAAGTCCATTGTTCCTTTTGACCTGGCAAAAGTTGAATATGGGAGATCAGAAACCAGGCGTGGGATAGCCAATGTTTTACACGCTGTTTTGGGTACCTATAACTATAC
>JAGWTX010000231.1 GCA_028875955.1 Bacteroidota bacterium
ATCATCCTGTCAAAAGAAGAATGGGCGAATAAGAGCCATCCGGAAAGCGCTATCCAATGATTTGAAAAATAGTAACCTGCCGCCAGTATACCAATAGCGACCAACTTGTGATGAAACAGGTTATAGGTTATCGCCCCCGTTTTTGTATTGATCAGATATCCCAGCATGCTGATATCGGGAGAAAGGAATAACAGGACCCAGATCCACCAACTGATTGACATATGTAGCTGGTATAACCCGAAAATGCCCAGGGCCAGTTGACCGGCTTCTTCCATTTGTAGTATCGTTTTCATTTGTTTGATTTAGAATACAAATTTCAGCTGAAGCCTTGTTGTGACCTGTTAACATAAGATAAGAAATAATAGAAAGGATTGAATAGAACCGGAATCTGGCTGGCAAGGGAAACTGGTTTCTTATTTTTTCAACATCCGGTTCCGGATTCTGCTGAGACTTACGGGAGTGATACCCAGGTAGTTGGCAATCAGGTGTTGCGGAATTCGCTCGAGAATCTTTTGTTTGTTACTGTCGAGTAACTGAAGGTATCTTTCTTCGGGACTCAGCATCAGGAGTCCCGTCATTCTCTCTTCCAGACCAGCTGCCAGGTATTCGGCAATCAGTCTTCCGAATCTTTCCCAGGCATGACTTTGGGAATATAGTTGCTGCAAAACAGTATAAGGGAAAACGATCAATTCACAATCACTGAGTGCTTCAATACTGATTAATCCAGGTTTGCCGGAAATGCAACTGATATAATCTGTAACGAAATGGTTTTCAAAATAGAAATAGGTGGTTTTCTCTTCCCCGTCCCGGCTATAAAAGTGGCGCATATTACCTTGCAGTATAAAACCGATCTCACGGCAGATTTTTCCTTCTTTTGAAAAGAAGGCGTTTTTCCTTAATTTTTTTATTTTCAGCTGGGGAAGTAGCAGTAGCCAGTCTGTATCTGTCAGGCTTGTAAATTTTTCGATATGCTTTCTTAAAAGATCGAACATCTTCAATGAATGAATTTACCTATCACTGGTAATTTTTGGAATTCTTTTTTCTCAACCAATACAATAAACCAGGTAAAAATGCCGAGCAGAATTGTGGCCAGTACCAAGCTAAACCATTCAATGGAATAAAACCGTATGCTTGTCGCATGAATGAAATACAATAAGACCACTATCACCAGATAGGCAACCAGCTTTTTGGTTGCATATGGGATCCGGTATTCTTTCTGTCCCCAGATATAGCTGATCACCATCATGCTTCCATAACAGGCAAAAGTTGCCCAGGCACAGGCCATATAACTGAAGTATGGAATAAACAGCCAGTTGATCAGTAAAGTGATTATGGCACCTATAACGGTGATATAAGCACCTGCTATGGTTTTGTTGCCCAGTTTGTACCAGACACTAAGGTTATAATAAATGCCGAGGAACATGTTGGCCAAAAGCAGGATCGGCACTACTTTTAATCCAACCCACATTTTTGGATTCCGAATAAATTGTTTCCAGATATCAAGGTACATTACGACCAGCAGAAACATAAAACACAGCGTAATCACAAAGAACTTCATAACCCTGGCATATATCCTGGGCGCATTTTCGTGCTGGGCCTGTTTGAAGAAAAAGGGTTCAGCCCCCATTCGGAATGCCTGAACTGCCAAAGAAATGAGGATGGATAATTTATAACAGGCAGAATAGATACCCACTTCCGCCTTTGCGGCATCCACAGAACTAACGGGCGCCCACCATCCCAGCATAATTCGATCAAATGTTTCATTGATCATACCGGCAAAGCCCGCCAGGATCAAAGGGAGACCGTATTTCAGCATCTCTTTCCAAAGAACAGGGTCGAGCTTCCATTCGAACCCCAGCATTTCTTTACTTAAGAGGAAAAGCGTGATCGTATTCTGGATAACATTGGCAAACAGGACATAACCAACCGCCCAATCCGGATCAAAATAAGTACTGATCCAGTGTTGCGGATTATTGGCTACAATACGCGGACAGATGCTCAGGAAAAAGTAAATACTGATGATATTGATAACGATCCCTCCCACTTTTACCACGGCAAACTTGACAGGCCGGTTATCCTGTCTGAGCTTGGCGAAGGGAATGATGCACAAGGCATCCAATGCGATCATCGCTGCCGAAAGCGATAGATATTCCGGATGGGCGGTTACCTGTAAAAGTATGCTGAGGGGATGTTGCAGGGAAATCAGGATCACGGTAAGTATTACCGTTGAAATGATTAGCGAGATACTGCTGGTATTATATACTTTCTTTTTATCTGCATGATTGGCAAACCGGAAGAAAGCCGTTTCCATCCCATACGTAAACACTACATTCATAAAAGGGATAAAAGAATATACGATGGACATCTCGCCATACTGCGATTCTGTAAATTTAAAAGTAAGATAGGGGGTCAATAAATAATTGATAAACCTGGCCGCAATAGAACTTACGCCATACCACATTGTCTGTCCTGCTAATTTCTTGATACCGCTCAAAGGATCTGTTTAATTGATCAATACAAATATGATTCCACTTTTATCATGCCTGGTCCAGGTTCAAAGGACAAGAAGCATGTTTCTCACGCCCCGAAAGTACCAAAACTGTGGCTTATTGATGAATATCTGCCGGAGGTTTCCCATTGAACAACATACCGGGTGCGGCAAAACGGGGGTCTTTCAGAAAACTAGAATCTGTAAGGGTATACAAAAAGGCCTTTAATTGCCCTATCTCAAAATTGGAAAGAGGCAAGCCGTTCCTGAGCAATGAGTCTGTCTGGGGATCATTGCCATGGATATTCCGGTAATGTTCCAAAACCGATTGCAGCGAAAAGAACCTCCCGTCATGCCCGTAAGGGAAGGTCATGGCCACATTTCTGAGACTGGGCACTTTGAATTTCAGGGAATCCCCGCGATCATTGGTGATGCGCATCCTGCCAATATCTTTTAAGAAAGGATCCAGCGGTATGTCCACATTGCGGTAGGAAAAATCTGTGAACAGGGGTTCTTTGTGGCAGCTTTCACATTTTTTCTGAAAAATGGCATATCCCAGCTGTTCGGGTAAAATAAAATGATCTTCACCCCGCATCACCCGGTCATACTTGCTGTTACTGCTTACCAGTTGCAATACAAACTGGCTGAGTGCCATTCCCAACCGGCGGGTATTCATGTTCTCATCTCCGAATGCAGCTTTGCATAATTGCCGGTAGGTTTTATCCGATTGCAGTTTGTGTATGACGGATGGAAGGGTTTCCGCCATTTCATTCATGGCAGTAATCGGGGCCAGGGGCTGCAGGTCCAGGTGATTTATCCCGCCATCCCACATAAACTCCTTTTGCCAGGCCAGGTTAAAAAGACCAGGGGCATTCCGGGTGGTGAGTGAATTATCATATCCATGGCTCAAAGGATGATCATACGTGGCAAATGCGCCAAATTGCTGGTGACAGGAGCCGCAGGAAATCGTACCATCCCTGCTCAGCCGCTCATCATAGAATAGTTTTTTTCCCAATGCGATTCCTTCTTCCGTCAAAGGGTTTTTTGAGAAATCATATTGGGGTTTCGGCCAGCCTTTCGGAATGACAAAGTTTACGGGTCTGGGTTTGTGAATCGGTTGATCAAACCGAATCCAGCCGGTAGCCAGGATGAGTAAGAGCAGTAGTATGACAGGTTTTTTTTTCAATATCGTTTATTGAAGGGATAAGAGGGAGAATTGCCGCTGATAATTGTCGGCAATGCGAACTGCCAGTGCGCCGGGTGAATGACAGATGGGTGTTTCTGAAATGCGCAGGATGGATTTGCCCGTGAACCATTGATTGATATCCGCCAGTATATGCAGGGTGGTCAATTGCGTAACCGTCTGCTGAAAAGGGATACTGATGTTCCTGGCGGTCTCCATTCCTTTCCGAAATCCACCGATATGATAGGTAAACCGATGACCCGCTGTTTGCGCTTCCGGTGAACTGCCTTCCAGTTTTGCCATGATATAACCGGTATTCCATGTCCAGAACATGCCCTGTAAGGGATCCAACGCGCCTGTTTGCGTACCCGAAACATTTTTCAAACTATCCACACCCAGGAGAAACCGGATACCGGTAATGGGTATATCAGGAATGCTGAGACGGATGGTTCTGGAACTGCTGTCTTCCTCATCAATCAAAAAACAGGCTTCCGGTAAGGGTATTGTTCTGTTATCCGATGTAACCACTGAAAAATGGGAAACATAGTACCGGAATCTTTCTATGGTGATTTCATTTCCCAGGATATTGGTCACCTGTTTTCCCAATTCCAAAGGGGTATTACCGATCCTGTTGTGGAAATGGACAGTAATATTCCGGACTGGATAGGATTGTGAATAGGAAGGCATGACAAAACCCGGGAAAAAAAAGACGGCAAAAATGACGATTGGGGTTATCCGCTTCATAGGTAATCGTTCCGGTTGATTTTTTTTCGCTGCTCCTTGGTAAACGTATGTTGTTTCTTGGATGCCAGTCTTTTTTCTTTGGCTGCTTTGGTAGGTTTGGTGGCCCTTCTGATCTTTCTTTTTTCCAGGGCTTTGTTGATCAGCTGGTTCATTTTCCGGATCACTTCCGCCTTATTACCTAATTGCGATCTTTCAGTCTGCGATTTGACCAGCAGGATGCCTTCATCGGTTATTTTGTTGGCCAGGTTCTCCAGCAGCTGTTTTTTCTGGTCATCGGCTACCAACTGAGATTGGGCTACAACCCATCTTCCCTCCACCATGGTTTCTACCTTGTTTACATTCTGTCCCCCCTTCCCCCCGCTGCGGGCAGTTTGAAACAGAATTTCAGGTGTAATGTCTATCTTCATCC
>JAGWTX010000232.1 GCA_028875955.1 Bacteroidota bacterium
TGGTAGCCGGTACGGGAATCGAACCCGTCTTTGCCCCGTGAAAGGGGGCTGTCCTAACCGATAGACGAACCGGCCATTTTGTTTAATGGGACGCAAAAATAGGCTCATGACCCATTTCCGCCAAATCATTTTTAAAAATAACCTGAAATCCTTTCTCCTATTGGGCTCCCACCAGGAAGGATAGTACCCAAACATCTTATATACATCATTTTTAATCTGTGTTCCGGACTTTCGCAACCCGGAAGAAAGCCCTGAAACAGGCGATATATTCAAAAATTATCAGGGATTTTCTTCCATTTCCTTGTAAATTGCGGCTCCTTTTGATTCATTTATCATTTAAATACGGAATTCAATGAGTACAGTAAAAGTTGCCATCAACGGTTTTGGACGTATCGGCCGTCTGGTATTTCGCCAGATCTATAATATGAAAGGTATTGATGTAGTAGCAATCAATGACCTGACCAGTCCCCAGGTTTTGGCTCACTTATTAAAATATGACAGTGCACAGGGTCGCTTCGAAGGCGCTACGGTAACATCTACCGAAGACTCCATCGTTGTGAACGGAGAAACGGTGAAAATATATGCACAGAAAGACCCATCCCAGATTCCTTGGGGTGCACACGAAGTGGATGTGGTGATCGAATCAACCGGTTTCTTCGCTGATAAGGACAAAGCTTCCGCCCACCTGAAAGCAGGTGCTAAAAGAGTGGTTATTTCAGCACCGGCAACCGGTGATCTCAAAACCGTGGTTTATAATGTGAACCACGCCATCCTGGATGGTTCTGAGACCATTATTTCCTGTGCTTCCTGTACCACCAACTGTCTGGCACCCATGGCCAAGGTCCTGAACGACAACTATGGTATCGTGACCGGTTTCATGACCACGATTCATGCTTATACCAACGATCAGAATACCCTGGATGCGCCGCATCCCAAAGGTGACCTGCGCAGAGCCCGCGCTGCTGCCGCCAATATCGTTCCCAACAGCACCGGTGCTGCCAAAGCTATCGGCCTGGTATTACCCGAACTGAAAGGAAAACTGGACGGAAGCGCACAACGTGTTCCTACGATCACCGGTTCACTCACAGAACTGACATCCATCCTCAGCAAAAAAGTAACTGCCGAAGAAGTGAACGCTGCCATGAAAGCGGCCAGCAATGAAAGCTTCGGATACAATGAAGATGAAATCGTAAGTACGGACATCATCGGAACCCATTTTGGTTCTTTATTTGATGCCACTCAAACCAAAGTGATCACCGCAGGTGATACCCAGCTGGTGAAAACCGTAAGCTGGTACGACAATGAAATGAGCTACGTAAGCCAACTGGTTCGTACGGTACATTATTTTGCCGGATTGATCAGTAAATAAAAATAGTTTTCCAAAAATGCCGGACTGAGTGCCGGCATTTTTATTTTGCGCAATAAATACCAAACCCACATGAGCAGATTTACCCACCACAATTTCAAAGATCAGAAAGCCCTGATCCGGGTTGATTTTAATGTTCCCCTGGATGCAGCTTTTCAGATCACCGATGATACCCGTATGCGTGCCACCCTGCCTACCATCCGTAAGGTGCTGGCCGATGGCGGAAGCGTTATCCTGATGAGTCACCTGGGGCGCCCGAAAGACGGCCCTGCGGATAAATATTCACTCAAACACCTGGTGAAACATCTGGGCGACCTGTTGAACGGGGTTACCATACATTTCGCCAACGATTGTATCGGTCAGGAAGCCATCGAAAAAGCGGCTGCTTTACAGGGAGGTGAGGTCTTATTACTTGAAAATCTGCGCTTTTATAAAGAGGAAGAGAAAGGGGATGCCGGATTTGCGGAAAAACTCAGTAAGCTGGGGGATGTATATGTAAATGATGCATTCGGTACCGCTCACCGGGCACATGCTTCCACTGCCGTGATTGCCCAATTTTTCCCGGGCGATAAAAAAATGTTTGGCCTGGTGATGGAAGGCGAAGTGGCCAGTGCCGAAAAAGTGATGCATAAAAGCGAAAAACCTTTTACCGCAATCATCGGTGGCGCCAAAGTGAGCGATAAGATCCTGATCATTGAAAACCTGCTCGACAGGGCCACCGATATCATCATCGGCGGAGGGATGGCTTATACATTCATGAAAGCCATGGGCGGACAAATCGGAAGTTCCCTTTGTGAGACGGATCGCCTTGATACCGCTTTGGAACTCCTGAAAAAAGCAGAAGCCAAAGGGGTTTGTATCCACCTGCCTTCCGATTCCGTGATTGCCGATGCATTTTCGGCAGATGCCAATACCTCCACTGCACCAAGCAATGAAATACCCGATGGCTGGATGGGACTGGATATCGGTATCAATGCCTGCGAACAGTTTACAAATTGCATCAAGCGTTCAAAAACCATTTTATGGAATGGTCCGATGGGTGTTTTTGAAATGCCAAAGTTTCAACACGGAACCAAAATGGTTGCAACGGCCATCGCCCATGCAACCGAAGCCGGTGCTTTCTCATTGGTGGGCGGGGGTGACAGTGTTGCAGCCGTTAACCAGTTTGGCTTTACGGAAAAAGTGAGTTATGTTTCTACCGGCGGCGGTGCGCTGCTCGAGTATTTTGAAGGAAAAGTATTACCCGGAATTGCAGCCATACAGGAATAAGCAGGTTGGGAAAACATTTTCCGGAACAGCTGATAAATAGATAGTTGGGAAGAACCCGACAAAATGCCACTCAAAAAGGGTGGCATTTGTTTTGTAATATTTCTGTCTGTTCTACGACAAACAAGTAAATTACAGCTAAATCAAATTGTATGAGTACAAGAAACATTACCCTGATTGTAATAGGTGCACTGATCCTGATCCTGGGTTGGTCGGGATGCAACGGATATAACGGACTGGTAAAACAGGATGAAAACGTATCCAATGCGTGGAATAAAGTGCAAAGTGATTATCAGCGTCGTGCTGACCTGATCCCCAACCTGGTTAATACGGTAAAAGGGGAAGCCAATTTTGAGCAGACCACCTTGCAGAATGTGATCGCTGCAAGGGCTAGCGCAACCCAGATGAAAGTGGATGCCAAAGACCTGACACCCGAAAAATTACAACAGTTCCAGGCGAGTCAGGGTCAACTGTCTCAGGCACTGGGCCGCTTACTGGTGGTATCTGAAAATTACCCCAACCTGCGCGCCAATGATGCCTTCAGAGGCTTACAGGCGCAGCTGGAAGGCACAGAGAACCGCATCAAAGTATCCCGTAACGACTTTAATGATGCCATTCAGGCTTATAATGTGAAAGTCCGTTCATTCCCGATGAATATCTTCTCCGGAATGTTCGGTTTTAAAGTCAAGGAAGGATTCAAGGCAGACGCAGGCGCGGAAAAAGCACCCGAAGTGAAATTCTAAAAAACAACTATGCTGGGATTATTCAAACGCAAGCCGGTCAATTACTTTTCTGAAGCAGAAAAGCAATTGATCGTGCAGGCGATTGAACAGGCGGAACGCAGAACCAATGGAGAAGTAAGGATTTATATTGAAAGCCATTGTAAAGCGGAACCTGTTCAACGCGCCAAACAGGTTTTTGAAGAACTGGCCATGCAGCAGACCGCTGCCAGAAACGGGGTGCTTCTTTATCTCGCAATGAAAGACAGGAAGCTTGCGGTCTATGGGGATGAAGGCATCCATGCCAAAGTGGGAGAATCTTTCTGGAATACCGAAGTGGCGAAAATTCTGGCTCATTTCGACCAGCAGAATTTTACAACCGGCATTGTTTCCATGATCCATGCGATCGGGGAGGCATTGGTTGAACATTTCCCATACGATGCGAAAACCGATATCAATGAATTACCGGATGATATAGTTTTTGGTAAATGATACCCGGTGATTTCCGGTGAGCCATTCTTTCCGTTGAGATTTTGACCTGAACTTTTCCGGTAGTAAACAAACCGAATGAAAAAATTTCTATTCATACTATTTACGCTTTGCGCCTTTACCGCCATTACCGCGCAACAGGTACTCCCAAAGCCCAACCCTCCCAGACTGGTTACCGACGAAGCAGGCGTTTTGTCTGCCTCTGAAAAATCAGCACTGGAACAGAAACTGGTGGCCCTGGACGATAGTACTTCCAACCAGATTGCAGTGGTACTGATAAAAACCCTGGGCGATGTCGGCATAGAGGATTATGCCGTAAAACTTTTTCGCGAATGGGGTATCGGTAATGCAAAAACGAATAACGGCGTACTGATCATTGCAGCCATTGATGATCATAAAGTATGGATTGAAGTGGGGTATGGCCTCGAAGGCGCCATACCGGATATCACCGCATCTGAAATTTACCGGAATGATATCATCCCCGCATTCCGGCAAAACCAATTTTACAAGGGACTGGATGATGCCGTCAATGATTTAACCAAGGCTGCGGTAGGCGAATACAAAGCTCCACGGGCAAAGAAACCTTCCAAGAATCCCGGCGGATCCATTTTTACCTTTCTCATTCTTTTATTTGTTGTGATCATGATCGTCAGCCGCGGTGGTAGAGGCGGCGGTGGAAGAGGGGGCGGACTGGGCAGTATTGCCAATGCAGTCATACTTTCTTCCTTACTGAATAATGGCAACCGGGGAAGCAGTGGCGGATGGGGCGGAGGAGGCTTCGGCGGCGGCGGTGGCGGCTTTGGCGGATTCGGCGGCGGCAGTGCCGGTGGAGGTGGTGCCGGTGGAAGCTGGTAAGTAAAAATGATTCAGTACATTAGAGGTAGCAATCGTTGTTTATATGTTGATCAGGTGTATCCTATTGATTGGATTGTTTTTTCCGCGGGAAGGGGTTGCCCAGCAAAAAAATCTCACC
>JAGWTX010000233.1 GCA_028875955.1 Bacteroidota bacterium
TGCGAATTGCCACCCGAGTATTCATAATGAACGGTAATTTTTCCAATACTACCGTTGCTGTTGTAGGTGATGTTTTCATACGAACCACCGTCATACTCGATCCTGCTTAATTTTTTTCCCGTTGCCGGCGGCGGATTGGTGCCGGGGGTGGAAGATCCACCGGAATCTTTTGAACAGGCAGTAAAGAAAACCACCACCATCATACCTGCTATCGCCAGGCTTTTTCTGATTATACTGTTTTGGATCATGTTATTTTTTATAAACCCGTAATGATTTTTTACGGGCAGGTGAAATAATAGGTAACGGATTCAGCATGCTGTCTGATATCCGGTCGGTTATCAGGGTTTCGGACCTTGTGCAAAAACGGGTTGCGGTACAACATTGTGTACGGGTTTTACCGTTTTCAGATAGGCATAAATGGATTTGAGGTCATTATCGGTCAGTTTACGGAAATTGTTCCAGGGCATGGGTGGTAAAATGGGCCGGTTACCGGTGATTCCTTTGGATACGCCTTCCTTGATGGCTTTAATGAAATTTTCTTCTTTCCAACTGCCGATTCCGGTTGAATCGGATGTGATATTTGCTGCGTAAGTGATGCCCCATGGTCCAACAGTAGCCGTCAGGTCGGGCGAAAACATGGCCCAGCCTTTTTGTACCGCTTTTTGATCTGTTTCGGGCAATTTTCCATTTTCAGGGAATCCGGATAACCTTAGTTCGGGAATCAGTTCCGGTCCGTGAGCCCCCATTCTTTTAGGAGAGTGACAATCATCACAACCAATGGTATTTACGAGATATTCCCCCCGCTGAATACTCACGGCAGCTTCTTTTTCCGGGATGGGATTTTCATGATTATTGCCAGACAGCGTGTTACAGCCAAGGATCCATAACATACCTATCGACAATACTGATAATAGTGTTGTTGTTTTGTTTTTCATTATAAATATTTTATTGGCAGCAAACCTAGCAGTATGGAGAAACCTGCGCAATCACATGAAAATGTGGTACGGGATAAATGGAGCCATGGGTGGAGGAGTGGTAAGAGAAGCGTTTGGGAAACGCATACAGATGCGCAGGTCAGTTTTTATCAAAAAAATTGATCACAGACCGATTATCTATTGCCCGTTACAGTTTAGAGAAGTTTGTCCTTGAATGCTTTTGCAACAGCTTCGCTCTTGCTGTTTACGTGAAGTTTTTCGTAAATCTTCTTGATATGACTTCTTACGGTATCGATCGCGATAAACATTTCATTTGCGATCATCTTGTAGCTGTAGCCTTCCACTAAAAATTGCAAGACCTGTTTTTCCCGATCTGATAAATTATAGTCTTCCCCTTTTTCGTTGTTCATGGAAGAAAACATCTTTAACACCTGTGTGGCAATACTGGCAGTCATCGGAGCGCCACCGCTTTGTGCTTCCTCGATGTATTCAAGAAGTTTGGAAGGAGGCGTTTTCTTTAATATATATCCATTGGCACCGTTGCTGATTGCCTGAAATACGTTCCTGTTATCATCAAAAACGGTTAACATCAGGATCTTCACATCGCTGTTCACCTGTCGGATCTTTTTCAACCCTTCCAATCCATTGATCCCGGGCATATCAATATCCATCAGGATCAGATCCGGTTTCCAGGTTTCGAGATCCTCCAGAACATTGTTACAGTTTTTACAGGCGGCCAATACCTCAAACCCATCCGATCCATTGATCAACATGGTTAACCCTTCCCGTAACTGGGGATTGTCTTCGTAGATCAACAGCTTCGTCATCATACATTCTTTTGCCATCCAAAAATAGTTACATTGACCATGATAAGCAACCGCATAAATATGTTAGTCAGGTCTTTGGCACTAAAACCCCCTGCCACCGGTGCAAAGGGAATAGAAGGCAGGCAGTTTTTTTCTTAGCAGCGCTCCCAGACCGATGCAGATGCCGAGTGTGATGAGCGGGGCAAGAAAATAGGTTAACAGTCTGTAGTAGGCAAACCCCGGATAGAGTAAAAAGCACAAATGGGTCAGGTACACCACAAGTGGCGCATGCAATCCAAAAATAAAAAAGGAGAAGGAAGCAGACCAACGGAACCATGACTGGCGCATAAAAAAACGAACGAGAAAATCCCCGCCATACCATACCGCCAGTATACCGGCAATGACCGATGTGTCGTGTAAAATGGTCAGACAAATCCTGATAAACGCGTTGCCGGGCTCCAGTTCAAAAGCCATAAATGATTTGATCAGGCTGCAGCCGATAAAAAAGACCCATGCGATGTATACACTCAGCCATCGGGGTTTTTGATCCAGTTGAAAATTTGTTTTCTGTATCCAGATACCCAGGGAAAAAAAGAAAAGTCCGCGGCTGTCTATGACCAGGAAACTGATTTCAAATATCCAGCACAAAAAGGTCAGCATGAACCAGATCATTGCTTTTCTGGCCAGTATCCATTTGATAAAGGGGTATAAGAGATCATATAAAAAAATGGCAAGGATAAACCAAAGTTGAAAAGAGATCGGTGTTAGCAACCACCGGAAAACTATGCCGGAAAAGCCGATCTGATCATAAGTGCGGTTATCCCCCAATTGATCCAGCTGTGCGTTAAA
Source organism: Bacteroidota bacterium (assembly GCA_028875955.1). GTDB lineage: Bacteria > Bacteroidota > Bacteroidia > Chitinophagales > Chitinophagaceae > Sediminibacterium. The sequence continues at coordinate 2,591 of JAGWTX010000233.1, forward strand.
AACCGCTTTGGCCGTAAGCGGGAACTGCTGCCATGCATAGGTGATGGCCAGACCAATGGCGCTCCAGATCAGGTAGGGGATCAAAAGGGTTCTGGCGCGCTTCAGCAAATGTTTTACCTGCGGGATCTTATCCTGTAAAGCATAGATATAACCCGAAATGATAAACAGCAGCGGGATCCGGAAACGTAAGATCCCATTGGCCATAAAATATTCGAAAAAACTGGTGAAAGTTAAGGGCTCATGAACCATGGTAAAAGGCTGCAGATAGGTTTCATGCAGGTTATACCCATGAACCAGCAGTAATAATACAATGGAGATAAACGTATAGAACCTGAGTTTCTGGCTTAAAAACCGGCTGATGAATAATCCCATAGGCTTTTTGTTCAATGATCATTAAGTAGCCGGAACCAGTAAGGTTACCGTTGTTCCTTTTTTCTCTGATGAATTTATCTTTAGAGAGCCCTTCATGGCATCGGCTCTTTTTTGCATGTTACCAAGCCCATTGCCGTTATCAGCCAGCGCCGGGTCAAAGCCAATGCCATTGTCCTGAATGGTAAGGCGTAAAAAATTGTTTTCATATTCCAGTGTGATGCTGACCAGTGTGGCTTTTGAATATTTTGCTGCATTGTTAACGGCTTCCTTAAACACCAGAAACAGGTCTTTCCGGGCTTCCATATTCATTTTTACGTACAGCACCGGATCCTGAATGGTAAAATTGAATTCAATATTTTTTGCCTCCAATACATTGGTTGCGAATTCGCGCATGCGGGCAACCACTTTTTGCATGCTGTCGTTACTGGGTTTTATGCTCCAGACAATATCATCCATGGCATCCATCATGCGCTGGCTGTTATCGTTGATCTTACCCAGGTATTCGGTTGTCTTGACCGGATCGGTTTGAATCTTACTCTTGGCCATTGAACTGAGGATATTGATGGTGCTCAGGGTGCTGCCCATGTCATCATGCAGATCCCGGGCTACCCGGTTCCTGAGTTTTTCAACAGCCAATAACTTGTTTACCCGTAAACGGTGGATGAAATAAATCCCCAGGGCAATAAAAAATAAAACCGTACTGAGGAACCAATAAGTGCGCCAGAAAGGGGGTTTTATATAAATGGAGACATGTGTGATATTTTTCGATCTGTTGCCGTCGATATCCTCACAGTAAACTTCAAAGTTGTAATTACCCGGGGGTAGCAGGGAATAATTGATATAGTTCTGTCTGTCTGCTTTTATCCAGTCCTTATCGATCCCCGACATTTTATAATAATAGGTCAGCTTTTCCTTTTCCAGGTAACTGAGTTCTGAAAAATAGATACTGAAGGAATTCAGGTCGCTGTTGAGCTGGATGGTTGGCAATGCCAGCAGGGAGTCTACGGAAAGGTAGGTGTTGAATAATTTAAAATCGGTGATCACCACATCCCTGGGCGGTTGATTCTGAAAACTTTCCGGGTTGAAATAGAGCAAGGCATTGCTTCCGGCAAACATGACGATTCCGTTACTACATAAATAATCCGCATCCCGGGTAAAATTTGAAACCGTAACCCCGTCCTTTCTGCCATAGGGGGTGATTCGTTTCGTGATGGGATTATACCGGCAAAGGCCATTCAGGGTGATCATCCATAGATACCCTTTTTTATCTGCCCTGATCCGCTGTATCGTATTTCCCGGGAGGCCGTCTTCAAATGTGACCCAGTGAACTTTTCCGGTCAGGGTATTGATAAAATTCATGGCACCTGCTCCGAAAACAATGGTACTGTCGTTTAACTGTTCAATATCTGCCCCGTTTTTGGCGAACAGTTTTTCATTACCGGCATCTGCCGTATAGTGCCGGATGATCCTCTCTCCGTCTTCACTGATACAGAAGAGACCGTTATTCTGGGAAGCCACCCAAATCAGCCCGTTTTTATCAACCAGGATCTTACTGATCATGGAACCCAGTTCCTGTTTAACCGTCATTTCCTTGCCATCGAATCTGGCAAGACTTCCCTTAAAACTCCCCAACCAGATATTGCCCTTTTTGTCTCCTGTTATGTAACGGATCGTAGAACCTCTCAAGGGTTTTGCTTCGAGAAACTGTGTTTTCCGGGTGAGCGTATCATATACCATGTACTTACCTGCCTGGCATCCCATCCAGACTTTTCCGTCGCCGTGCTGATACAACGACCATACCTGCCGGTATTGGACCCAGGC
>JAGWTX010000234.1 GCA_028875955.1 Bacteroidota bacterium
TTTTGTTTCGGCGTTTTTCAGGATGCCGACCAGGTGGGCTTTGCACGCCTGGTTACCGATCGTGCCACTTTTGCCTACCTGGCCGATGTATTCATCCTCCCCGGTCACAGGGGTAAGGGTTTGTCAAAATGGTTGGTGGCAACCATACAGTCCCATCCGGATCTCCAGGGTTTGCGCAGATGGTTGCTGGGCACTTTGGACGCACATGGTTTATATGCACAGTTTGGCTGGCAGCCCATTCCGGAAGAAACGGTTTCCCGGTTTATGCAAATTCACCAGCCAGATGTTTACCTGAACGGGCAAAACCCCGAAAACAAGCCCTGAAAGACCGACGCTTCACCGTTTAGTCTTTATCAACTAATTTTGCCCTCCTTAAGAAATGTAACTATGAGTCAACCCCATTTGTCAGAGCAGGAATTGATCCGCCGGGAGAAACTGGAAAAACTGCAGGCAGCAGGAATCAATCCCTATCCTGCACCCTTATATCCCGTTACCCATTTTTCAACGGATATCAGGGAACAGTATACCGAAGAAACCAAAGACCAGTTTACCCATCTTTGTGTGGCAGGCCGTATCATGAGCATCAATGATAAGGGTAAAGTGTTTTTTATCAAGATACAGGATAGCAAGGGCATCATACAGCTGTATGTGAAGCGCGACGATCTTTGTCCGGACGAAGACAAATCCTTCTGGGATACGGTTGTGAAACACGGACTGGACCTGGGTGATATCATTGGGGTAACCGGTTATGCGTTTATTACCAAAACCGGGGAGACTTCCATTCATACACAGACATTAACCCTGCTTACCAAATCATTAAAGCCCTTACCCGTCATCAAAAGGGATGAGGAAGGAAATGTGTTCGACGCCGTAACCGATCCTGAATTCCGCTATCGCCAGCGGTATGCAGACCTGATCATCAATCCGGATGTGAAAGATGTATTTGTAAAACGTACCCGGCTGATCAATACCATCCGCGAGTTCCTGAACGCAAAAGGCGCACTGGAAGTGGATACGCCCGTTTTGCAGGCCATTCCCGGCGGCGCAGCGGCCCGTCCTTTTGTAACACACCACAACGCCCTGGATGTTCCCTTTTATCTCAGGATCGCCAATGAACTCTATTTAAAGCGGCTGATCGTGGGTGGGTTCGACTGGGTGTATGAATTCAGCAGGAATTTTCGCAACGAAGGAATGGACCGGACACACAATCCCGAATTCACGGTGCTGGAATGGTATACGGCTTACAAGGACTATCTGTGGATGATGGAAACCACCGAACAGCTTTTTGAAAAAATCGCAATGACCCTGCATGGCACAACCGATGTGCCGCTGGGGGATAAGATCATCAATTTCAAAGCACCCTACAAACGCATCAGCATTCATGATGCGATCAAGGAAAACACCGGTATCGATGTGAGCGAAATGGAAGAAGAAGGACTAAGGGAAGTCTGTAAAAAACTATCGATTGATGTACCGGGCAATATTGGCAAAGGCAAACTGATCGATGAGATTTTTGGCGCAACCAGCGAGCATACCTTTATACAACCCACGTTTATCATCGATTATCCGGTTGAAATGAGTCCGCTTACCAAAAAGCACCGCTCCAAACCCGGGTTGGTAGAAAGATTCGAACTGATGATCAATGGTAAGGAGATCGCCAATGCCTATTCGGAGCTGAATGATCCCATCGATCAGCGCGAACGTTTTGAAGAGCAGGTGAAACTGATGGAGCGGGGTGATGATGAAGCCATGTTTATCGATCATGATTTTCTGCGTTCACTGGAATATGGGATGCCACCCTGTTCCGGTATCGGTATCGGTATCGACCGTTTGTGTATGATGATGACCAACCAGGTTTCCATACAGGATGTATTGCTGTTTCCGCAGATGCGTCCGGAGAAAATGGATTAAGCATTTACTATCTATTTATATGAAACCGCAACAGCCCCTTGTTGCGGTTTATTTTTTTTGTCACCTGTATTATTCAGACTGGTTTTGTAGATTGCTATACAAAACAACCTGCTGCCAATGAAATATCTAAAGGTTCTTTATGTACAGGTGATCATTGGTATCCTTGCCGGTGTTCTGACCGGTTGGTTGTTCCCCGCTTTTTCACCCACGGCCAAAATGATCAGTGACGCCTTTATCAACATGATCAAAATGGTGATCACACCGGTGATTTTCTTAACCATTGTTTTGGGTATTACCGGTGCAGGCAGCCTGAAAAAAGTGGGCAGGGTGGGTGGTAAGGGACTGATCTATTTTGAAGTGGTCACCAGTTTTGCCCTCATCATCGGTCTCATCGTTGCCAATGTTCTCAAACCCGGTGCGGGTCTGGCTGTGCGGCAATTGCCGCTGGAAAGCCTGAATAAATACACCGATGCAGCCAAAGAAATGAACTGGGGTGAATTCTTTTCCCACATCATCCCGAGCAATATCATGGAAGCATTCGCCAAAGGTGACCTGTTACAGATCCTCTTCTTTGGTGTGCTTTTCAGCATAGCGGTTTCCAGGATGGGAACCGGCGGTGCCAAAATCGTATCCATGTTTGAAAGCCTCAACAAGGCTTTTTTCAATGTGATCCATATAGTGATGAAGTTCAGTCCGGTCGGCGCTTTTGGCGGGATGGCCTATACCATCGGGAAATTTGGTTTTGGCAGCCTGGCTTTGCTGGGTAAACTGCTGGTTGCGTATTATGTCACATCCCTGCTCTTCATCTTTGTGGTGCTGAACCTGATCGGAAAATATTATGGCTTCAGTGTCTGGAAACTCCTCGGGTATATCAAGGAAGAATTGCTGATCGTATTGGGTGCCAGCAGCAGCGAAGCGGTATTACCCAATATCATGGAAAAACTGGAAGCCGCCGGTTGTGAAAGATCAGTGGTCGGGTTGATCATCCCCACCGGTTATAGTTTTAACCTTGATGGTACCACTATCTACCTGAGCATGGCCACCATTTTCCTGGCACAGGTTTTCAATATCGATCTCAGCCTGACACAGGAACTCACCATCATCGGTATACTCCTCATCACCAGCAAGGGAGCTGCAGGAGTAACCGGCAGCGGGTTTATCGTACTGACTTCCACATTAACCATTTTAAAAGTCATTCCCCTCGAAGGACTGGCCCTGTTAATCGGTGTAGACCGTTTTATGAGCGAAGGAAGGGCATTGACCAATATGATCGGGAATACCATTGCCACGGTTGTGATTGCCAAAAGCGAGAAAGCCATTGATATGGTGAAGTACCGGAAAGTGGTGGAAGGAAGGAAGTAAATTGTGAGTGGTGAATAGAAAGTAGTGAGTATAAAAACAGGGCAGCTGATTGTCGCAGCTGCCCTGTTCCATTGTATACTGTGTATGGATTAATCGCGGTAATTCAGGGCGGGCTTCCTGTCTCCCAACAATGCTTTGTATTGATAATCGCCCTTTGCCTTATTAAATTCTTCTTTGGCTTTGGTAATATAAGCAGGTTGTGTAAACAGATCGATGGCGGTCAGGGCCAGTGTTTTAGCGGCAACCATCATTCCTTTGGTGCCGATTTCCGTACCGCCGCAGGCAACAGCCTGCCAGCTGTGTGCGGGTGTACCGGGGATCCAGGTGGCGGCTGTAAGACCAACCGTAGGTACGGCATAGCTTACATCGCCCACATCGGTAGAGCCACCACCGGCATCCGCCACTTTTTTCAGGGGACTGATCTGTGCAGCCGTTTCAATCGCCGGCACTTTGAAGGCAAAGCTGGACTGCAATTTTTTTCCAAAGGCGATCTCTTCCGGCGTATAATGTACACCGCCTACTTTTTCCAGGTTGTCCTGCATCAGTTCTGCCAAAGACCTGTTCAGCAACAGGTCATGCGTGCCGCCGATGATCTCATAATCCATGGTGGTGCCCGTACCCAGGGCCGCCCCTTTGGCTGCATTCACAACCCGTTCGAAAATCGCCATCACATTCTCCTTATCCGGATGACGCACATAATAATAGGCTTCGGCAAAATCGGGAACCACATTGGGGGCCTTGCCACCATTGGTGATGATATAGTGAATGCGGGTTTCCTGCGGCACGTGTTCACGCATCATGTTTACCATATAGTCCATTGACTCAACCGCATCCAGTGCAGAACGCCCTTTTTCCGGTGCCATAGCAGCATGTGCGGATAAACCATGGAAGCGGAATTTGGCGGATTTGTTGGCCAGTGCGCTTGTCATCGTAACCTCATTCTCACTACCCGGGTGCCAGTGCAGCACCACATCCACATCCTTAAATAAACCCGCACGAACCATATATACTTTACCACTGCCGCCTTCTTCCGCAGGACAACCATATACCTTGATGGTGCCGGTAAATTTTTTCTCCTCCATCAGTTTTTTGATGGCGACTCCTGCAGCAACCGAAGCGGTTCCGAATAAATGGTGGCCACAACCATGACCTGCATTTTTCCCTGCAATCGGATCCTTTTCGGGACTGGCGGTTTGTGAGAGACCCGGCAGGGCATCATATTCTGCCAGAATCGCAATAACGGGTTTGCCCGAACCATAACTGGCTACAAAAGCCGTGGGCATATCCGCCACACCTGACTGAACCGCAAAACCATTCTCGCGCAGGGTTTGCTGGTGCAGGGCGGAACTCCTGACTTCCTTATAACCCACTTCGGCAAAATTCCAGATCTGTAATGCGATTTTTTTCAGATCTGTGTATTGGTTGTCCAGACCGGTTGCCGCTTCTTTTTTTAGCGCAGGGATATCCGTTGCTGCATTTTGTGCCTGCACAACAAAACCCATAA
>JAGWTX010000235.1 GCA_028875955.1 Bacteroidota bacterium
TCCTTTTTGTATTTATAATCTCTTTATTTATAATAAGTCAATCAATTGCTCAAAAACCATTAACTGATTCTTTACAAAAAAAATATCCTCCTGCATATCAACAATCCCCACTAAATCAACCAAAGTCAATTATAAATGGCGAAGAACCTTATCTACTCGATAAAATCCCTGTACAAAACATACTGGTTGTGTTTCGCAATAAAATTTACGCTAAAGATTCCCCCGAGTTTATAAAAATACAGAAGGAGTTGTCCCTTTATGTATCGCGATCTATTCTCGATAGGAACTCCCGATCCGGCATTAGACTTATTCAATTCTTTGAAGTGAGAAAATAACCTAATCCAATATTTACCCATCATCTGTCATATGGAAACCGGAAACAGCCCATACAAAAAACTCACCTGGACAAATTTTATGATGCTCCATTGGATCATCAACCCGGGTCTATTCGTCAACGAACTAATATTGGGACAACGGGTTCCCAAAGAAATGTGGATCGAGAAAAACTCATCCAAACCATTGTCTGACAAAACCTGGATTCCCTGTCCCCATTGTCATACCCTGCACGATGGAAGAACCTGGTCTGGCCGGAATGGTACCGCGTTTAAAAACTGGTTTGGACTGTATTGTCCCGCATGTGGCGGAATCATACCCTGTCTTACCAATGGAGTTTCTGCAATCATATTGGGTATTAGCTATCCGATCCGTATAATTTTCTGGGACAGGTGGAAGCAAAACTGGTTACAAAAACAACCCGCCCGTTACCAGAATATCAGACTGGAGAATCAAGTCAACCCCTATGAAGGTGCCGGATGGATCCGTCAGGGATTGTCTTTTGGTTTTTTTATGTACCTGATGATGGAGCTGATTATCCCTTTTGTAACCGCAGAAAAAATAACCCTGCACCGGCTTGTAACAGGTGTACCTGTTTGGGTAATAAGCGGACTGCTATTTGGCTATTTCATGAAGCTGTTTATGGGTGGAAGGTCAAAAGCGCGAACTAATTCTTGACCCATCGGGTTTGCATCCGGACAAATGAAATACTTGCCTGCACAAGGTTAATCCTTACTCAACCCCAAATCGCTGTGTAGCAAAAATCCCGCGAACAGCGTGACCACAAACTTCCACCTATTCTCCCTCTTTTTTTGTATACTTACTACGGATTCCCCGTTTAGTGGGGAGCCCTGATCTGCCAAACCTAAATGCCTGCTAACGGATGACACATACACATACCCGCGAACCAGAAGAAATCAGTTTTTTAAATCTGCTGATAATTTTGCTGTCAGTATATGTATTAATGGCATTGGTTGCCGATACCTTTTTTAAACTACCCCCACAGATCTCTCATCTGCTGGTATTGGTGGATGATGGGATCTGTCTGGTTTTTTTATTTGATTTCCTGATCCGGTTTCGGAGGGCTCCCAATAAGCTGGCTTTTATGAAATGGGGCTGGATCGATCTGATCTCCAGTATTCCTACCATTAGCATACTACGCGCCGGCAGGATGTTCCGGCTGTTTCGCCTGATCAGGGTATTGAGGGCTTTTCGTTCTGTCAGACACCTGGCGAACCATATATTCAGGCGCAGAACACAGGGGGCATTGACCACCGCTTCGATGGTTGCGGTATTGATGATCCTGTTTTCCTCCATTGCCATACTGGAAGTGGAAAAAGCACCCAACAGCAATATCAAATCTGCTGAAGATGCGATCTGGTGGTCCTATGTCACCATCACTACGGTGGGCTACGGTGATAAATATCCCGTTACCACGGAAGGCCGTATTATCGCGGCCCTGCTGATGACCGTCGGTGTCGCCCTATTTGGCACTTTTACGGCATATCTGGCTTCCTGGTTTATCGGGGAAACCCAAAAGGAGAACAAGAAAGAATCCTGAACTTCCCCTGCGAATCCATACAACCCGCCACCCTATCATTTTTTGAAAATCCGGCACTTTTGTTTATATTAAAATCCAATTGCGAAAACCTTTCTGTGAAGTGTATTCCCGCAAGTCTGTAGCATGAAAAACAAGAACGATTCCATTACACTCAAGGACATCGCGGAAGCGCTGCAACTTTCTATTGCCACAGTTTCCAAGGCGGTAAGAGACAGCCATGAGATCAGCGCCGCTACCAAAAAAAGGGTGAATGAGTACGCCAAGAAAAATCGCTATCGCCCCAACCTGATGGCCCAATCCCTTCGGAATAAAAACGGCAGAAGCATTGGTGTGATCATCGGGGCCATCCCCAATAATTTTTTCAGCCAGGTGTTGAATGGCATGGAGTCGGTAACCTATCAGAAAAATTACCATATCATCATTACCCAAAGCCTGGAATCGGTGAAACGGGAAGAAAAAAACCTGGAACACCTTACCTGGCGGGCGGTGGATGGTTTGCTGGTATCGCTTTCATCCGAAACCCAGTCGATGGATCATTTCAAAAAAGCGCATGAAATGGGGATCCCGATCGTTTTCTACGACAGGGTAACGGATGAGATAAAAACACACCAGGTGGTATCCGATAATATCGGGGGCACTTATGCAGGTACCAAACACCTGCTGGATAATGGGTATAGACGTATCGCCCATATCACCAGCTCCCCCGAACTGTTTATCAGCCGTGAAAGGTTAAAGGGATACGAACTGGCCTTGCAGGAACAGGGTATTCCTGTTAACCCCGATTATATCTGTTATTGTAATCATGGCGGAAAAGACCTGGACGAGATTGAATCCGCCATTGAATCCTTACTCCAGCTCAAACCCCGTCCGGACGCCATTTTGACCGCATCGGACCGGATTACCATCCGCACACTGGCCATCCTGAAAAAGAAAGGGATTGCCATTCCCCGACAGCTGGCCATTGTTGGGTATAGTAATTTTAGTGCACCGGAAATCCTTAGTCCGGAACTTACCACCATCAAACAACCCGCCTATGAAATGGGCCGGGCTGCTGCAGAATTGCTGATCAAACTGATTGAAGCAAAACGCCCTCCTGTTAAATTTGAAAAAAAGGTATTACCGGCAGAATTGCAGGTAAGGGAATCCTCTTTACGCAGAAAATAGCCATACCCATTCATCATTTTCTTCTTTCCTGCTCCTGATTTATTGTGTAACTTTAAGGATCGCTCATTTTAATTGCAGCTGCCATGAAAAATAATCTTCGGCTACTCGCCATGGTTGTCCTGGGTCTGTTTTGTACACAAACCCTTTTGGCGCAAAGCACAAAATTTATCGGAAACGAAGGTACCCTTCATTATTTTGAACTTTATGATGGCGAAGGGAAACCCATCAAAATGGCCAGTGAGATGGGCGTGAACGGGAGCCCGATGTTATTGGATGGCTGGGCCTCCGGTGTGGTACGTTACAAAAACGGGGTTGTTTTCGCAGATACCGCGATGAACTATTCCAGCTTTGACAATAAAATTTTCTACATTGAAAACAATAAACTCTACCAGATTGTCTTACCGGTGGCTTCTTTTTACCTGACCTACACCAAAAACGGGGAAGCCATAAATTACCATTTCAAAAGCGGTATTCCGGGTATCGATGACCATGATACCAGTACGCTTTATGAAGTCTTGTACGAAGGAGCCAATCTCCAGTTGCTTCAATGGAATCACAAGAAAGTGAAGGAACTGAGCAATTATGGCAGCAGCCGTGAAAAGGAATTTTATCCCGAAAAACAACTCTATCTCTATCATCCCAAGGAACAGACCATAACAGCCGTCCGGCCCTCCCTTTCTTCCCTGAAAAAAGTTTTACCTGCCTATGCAGAAATGATTGAGGATTATGTCAAATCCAAAAAACTCTCCGTAAAATCCAACGATCAGATGGTGGATTTGCTGGCCTATCTTGACAAACAGTAGGTATTTCATGGTTTGTAGTCCCGCTATTCGCGGGATCTTCGCTACGCCGCGATTGGTGGTTTGGTTAAAAAATTGATTCTCATTTGTATCAATAAAAATTAACCCAATGCGCCAAAGACCAATGCGCAAATGCGCTAAATGGTTTTTGGTCCCACGAATTGCGGGAGACCAATCAGGCTCCACTTCCTGCCATTTTACTTTCCTCATCTATAATCGAAAAATATTAGTTTCGTATAACTTCAATGCATTGCTATATGATCCTGACCCGTTCCCGCATTCTCAGTTGGTTACTTTGTGTTTCGTTGCTATCAAATACTGGGCTACATGCCCAATCGAAAATTAACCCCGATAGTATTCGTGCTAAAATGGAATGGTTTGCCGATGCCAAACTGGGCATTTTTATTCACTGGGGGATTTATGCCGTGAAGGGGATTGGGGAATCCTGGAGTTTTCATAACAAGGAGATTTCCTATCCGGATTATATGAGTCAGCTCAAGGGTTTTACCGCTGCCAACTATGATCCCGCCTATTGGGCCCGGCTCATCAAAGCATCCGGTGCCCGCTATTCAGTGATCACCACCAAACACCATGATGGCGTGGCTTTGTGGCCAACCAGGGAAAGCAAACTGAATGTGGTGGATGCCACTCCTGCCAAAAGGGATTTGTTGCAGCCCTTTTTTGCAGCTTTGCGGGAAAACCATATCAAAGCCGGGGCCTATTTTTCGCTGCTCGACTGGAGCTATCCCGATTATCCCGGATTTCTCAAAGATAGCAGCCGCTACAAAATCAAAGAGGATCCCACCCGCTGGAAAAGGTTTCAGCATTTTCTTAATGGGCAACTGGCCGAAATCTCCAACCGCTATAATCCTGACCTGGTCTGGTTTGATGGCGACTGGGAGCATGAAGCAG
>JAGWTX010000236.1 GCA_028875955.1 Bacteroidota bacterium
TTAGTTCCCGGTATGTACCGGTTTCGGTTTTCTGCTGAGGAAATAGGTCACCGGAATCAAGAGCAACAGGAAAAGAATATACAGGACCATGGATGGGAAATCATTTTTCCCCGGTACGGTTTGGATGATAGAATGCGTGACCTGGTATAACACATTTCCCGACCAATGCAAACCGAGTGTTAACCAGATATTGCCGGTTCTCTGCAAGGCCAGCATCAGGTAGAGACCTATGATAAACAGATAGGCCCATACCAGCCAGCCATCGGAAAGACGCTCAAAATGATTCAGGACATATACCACAGCTGATAACACCAATAAGGTATAGGGCGGGAACCTGTCTTTCAGGAAACGATAGAGGTAAGACCGGGTAAGAATGTCTTCTGCCAGAGAAGGAAAGAAAGTGCCCACCAGGTACAGACCCAGCTGCGGCAAAAAAACTCCGGGATCCGGGATCTTGTCAATGCGGTCTATATCCAAAATAAGCGTGGTCAAAAAGAAAAGACCCATTACCAGGATGCCCGCCAGAAATCCTTTCCCGGTTTGTGTGAATGCGGTTTTACCACCCTTCATACCCCAGGCGGATAAACCGGAAAAGCCCTGCCATCTGGCAACAGCCCAGGCCAGGGGTACAAAAGCCATCATCAACCCTAAAAAAAGTGTTAGGTTGTTCTGTTGTAACATCATCCGCTGAGCGGTATGATAGCAGGCGAATAAAACCAGGAATCCGGCAATTGTTTTTGACATAGGCGATAGGGGGTGATCGGTGGTTACCTATTAACCAATGGCCTTGGCAAGATCATCCATCAGGTCATCTGCATCCTCAATACCCACACTCAACCTGATCAGGCTGTCTGTTAATCCGTTTTTGATTCTCTCTTCCCGGGGAATGGAAGCATGGGTCATGGAAGCCGGATGATTGATCAGCGATTCTACACCCCCCAGGCTTTCCGCCAGGGCAAAAACCTTTGTGGAACTCAAAACACGTTTTGCATTTTCGATACTATCGTCTTTCAGCGTGAAGCTCATCATACCACCAAAACCGCGCATCTGTTTTTTTGCAATGGCATAGTTGGGATGATCTTCAAAACCGCACCAGTATACCCTGGCCACTTTTGGATGATTCCGCAGGAAATGGGCAATCTTTTCCCCGTTTTCACAATGACGCTGCATCCTTACATGAAGGGTTTTGATACCGCGTAACACAAGAAAACAATCCATGGGTCCGGGAACGGCACCACAGCTTTTCTGGATAAAATAGAGTTGCTCCCGGATGGTTTCATCATTCATCACCAGGCAACCCTGTATCACATCACTGTGCCCTCCCAGGTATTTGGTAGCAGAGTGCATCACGATGTCCGCACCCAGATCCAGGGGGTTTTGTAAATAAGGGGAAGCAAAAGTATTGTCAACGCAAAGCATCACTTTGGCAGATTTCGCGATAGCCGATACCGCAGCGATATCCGTGATATTCATAAGCGGGTTGGTCGGTGTCTCAATCCAGATGAGTTTGGTTTGCGCAGAAATGGCTTTTTGAATATTGCTCACATCCGTGGTATCCACATAGGTAAACCTGATACCGAATTTGGCAAATATTTTTGTGAACAGGCGGTAGGTTCCGCCATACATATCATTGGCTGCTATGACTTCATCGCCGGGGGATAAAAGTTTGATCACCGCATCGGTAGCCGCAACACCGCTGCCAAAAGCCAGTCCGAATTTCCCATTCTCAATCTGGGCATAGGCATCTTCTAGTGCTTTACGGGTAGGGTTCTGACTTCTTGCATATTCGTAACCCTTATTCACACCCGGTGCTTCCTGCACATAGGTGGATGTCTGGTAAATCGGGGTCATGATGGCACCTGTGGATGGATCCGGTTCTGTACCGGCATGGATGTATTTTGTAGCAAGTTTCATGATAATGAATTAAAGCAAGTAATAAGAGACATCTTTTAAAGAAAAATTTATCGGCCAATTGGAAGAACCACTTTCAGATCATCCCAGAGAATGACCAGGTTGGCCCCCCTGGGAGACTGATCAAAAAACATGGAAAAAGCTTCCACAGTGTCTGTGTTTTTTTCTACGGGCAATTCAGTGCGGACCACATCCTTTTTCGCATCATAAGTGTAGGCACCCCAACTATAATTATCCCGGTTCAGTATCAGGGTCCATTTGCTTTCGGTAGGGATACAGTACAAGGTATAACGCCCTTTTGCGATGGCTTTCCCAGCAATGGTTACGTTGCTAAAAAATTCGATCTCAGTGGCTTCGTTGGCGCCTAGTCTCCATAGGTCATTGTATTTTAAAATACCACCGAAAATGGTCCTGCCATTTTTTGAAGGCCTGCTGTAGATAACCCTTGCAACAGGTTCACCCTTCACTTTGCCACCCATTTTTAGTAAGGGATAATTGTTGGGCCAGTAACTCATGTCCATCGGCGATTTATCCATTTCAGGCGCTTTTGTCTGAGACTGTGCCGTTGATAACAGCAAAAAACAGCAAACACTTACGATAAGCTTCATATGATTTGTTTTTTCAAAGATATAGGCTATTGATTTACCAATTCCGCAAATTGTGCGGAAGCATATGCCTGTAATTCGGGAAAAAAATCGGTATAAAAGCGATGCAATGCATCATAATTCCCTGTAAATGCTTCGAATGCTTTTGTGGATTCCGTCAGAAAAGCCGCTCTCCGGGCCAGGCCTCCGAAACCTTTTTCGATACCTTCTTTGTTTCTGTAGTGGTAAAGCCAGTTCTGGGTTTGCATATAGGGAAACATGCGAGCAAATTTTTCCGGGAACAATGCCTGTTCGGCAGTCAGTTGGGTATACACTTCCCGGGTAAAATTGGTCAGTTCCGGTTCAGTGAATATCTGTTTGTCGGTGGCAAGAAAATGATCATAGACAATATCCAGGAAAGCGCCTGCGTATAAGCCTACCGCAGGTTTAAATATTTTTTTTGCCTCACTGGTTAGGGGATGTGTGTCCGTAAATGTATCAATGGCCCTGTGTAAACGGATCCCTTTTTGGATCGCTGGCGGGTATTCGTATTGTTTTTTGCCTTTTACAAAATCACTGATCATATTGCCTACCAGGATGCCGGGTTGCCGAAAGGAAAGATATGCATGGGCCAGGTAATTCATACAAACAGGAGGTTTCCGCAGTTGAAATTAAGCCTGAAGTTACGGCATCCCCTGCTCAATACCCTGGCTGGTTCCGGAGAAGGTCCTTTATCCATTGACCCATGACAGACAAAGTGCCGGTATCAAATGTTTCATCCAGATCCAGGTATTCCTGAACACTTCCGCAGTTTTTGCAATGCTGGAACAAATGATTCACACCCGGGATCTCCACCACCGTGATCCTTCCCTGTTTCATTTTTTTCTTTAGCTGATTTATCAAGGCAGTATTTGCCACCGGGTCAACCTGTTCATCCTTTTCCCCATAAAAGGCCAGGACGGGTATTTGTAAAGAAGCAAAATTCTTTGCCGGGTCATAGCTGAGAAAGAAACGCCACCAGGGTCTGGTAAATATCCCAAACCCATTACTAAACTGGCTGATCGCCTGTTCATCGGTACCATGGATCAAATGTGCAAGGATGCTATCGGGTTGTGTTTTTTTCCAGTCCAGATAGGTTTGCTTCACAAATTCAGGTACCTGTTTGGCGATTTGGGAGTCCAGGGCAATGGCAAACATTTTGGTATACAGATCACCATATGCTTTTCGGTCAGCTGCCGGAAGTTTTGCCAATGGTTTATCCACGGCCTGATAGTACATCGTTTGTTTGCCACCGGTAACCGGGCCGGCCAGTAAAACCACAAATGCAATATCTTTTGAGCGGGCTGCCACATATGGGGCGATGATCCCGCCTTCGCTATGCCCGATCAATCCGATCTTTTTTGGATCAATATCCGTTCTTGTTTTCAGGTAGTCGATACCGGCCATGACATCTGTTGCAAAATCAGCTGAAGTAGCCTGTGAGAAATCACCCGTACTTTTTCCCACACCTCTGTCATCAACCCTGAGTACGGCTATCCCCTGTCTGGTGAGATAATCGGCGATTACCGCAAATGGTTTGTGTTTGCCGATACTTTCATCCCGGTCCTGTGGGCCGCTACCCGTTATCATGAGCACGACCGGAAAATGATTGCCGGTTGCGGGTTTGGTGAAACTGCCTGCCAGGTGAACGGATTCCTGTTTGTTTTCATAACCTACTTCTTCGGTCAGGTAAGGGAAGGGCGGACGAGGTGTTTGCGGCTTGTCAGCCATTGCCGGATCTTTGGATGCCCCATTTTCTTTCATTCTTGTCAGCACCAGCGGCATCCTGATGGGTCCCTGTAGTAGTAACCCATCGATCTGGTCTGTCCCATTCCATTTTCCGGCATAACCTCCCTTCACCAGCGCTATGGAAATCTTCAGACTGTCTTCTTCCAGCCTGGTTTCGTTACAGAGGATGCCATAGGCTTTCTGATCCGGACTATCCATGGTGGCAGAATACCCGCTGCTGTCTTTCCGGATATGAAAATTGATGTGGATCTGATTCCCTCTCACCTGGATGGCACCCTGCCAGCTGCCAGTGACAGACTGGGCCTGGGTTGTATACGAAAACAGGTACAAGCATACAGTGAGGATGGTATTTTTCATATGCATTTATGAATGGTTTTTATAATAGCGGTAGGAATACAAAAACGGAACAAGCACCAGGATGGCCATGATCGCATAAAAAACAATGATGGCAGTTTTCCCTTCAAACAGGAAGGAGGC
>JAGWTX010000237.1 GCA_028875955.1 Bacteroidota bacterium
TGCAGGAATGGTCCTAAGGATAAGACCCATATCATACCAGAAGGAATATTTCCCGTCTTTAAAATGGTCGGCGTATTCGTTGTCAAGATTTTTTCTCTCCTGTTCAGACATGTTTCCGCCTTTCCCCCTCAGTTCAACCTGCCACAATCCTGTGATACCTGCCGGTGCGAGGAATCTTTTAGACAGATCGTCCACCGTAAGCATTTCGGCCTCATATACCGGCAGGGGGCGGTTTCCAACAATGGACATATCTCCTTTGATTACATTGATCAGTTGGGGTAATTCATCAATACTGGTGTTGCGGATAAATTTCCCTACACGGGTGATACGGGGATCATCCTTGATTTTTACAAAAGCAGGCTTTTGTTCGAGTAATGCTTTTTTCTGCTGCTGGTACCAGTAATCGCAGATCTGGTGATTGTCGATATACATGATGGGTGAGCAGGATTTGTTTTCAGCTTGTTGGCTGCAGCGCGGGCAGGGTAAGCTGAAATCGATATCGGTCTGGATATTTGCTGTCCCATACTGGTTTTTTTCAGTGGCCAGTTTTTTGAGCATCTGGTCTGCGCCGGTGCGCATGGAACGAAGTTTATAAAAGCCAAACACATTTCTGCCAACGCGTTTTGCGCTGTAATAGATTTTTCCCCTTGATTCAAGAACGATCGCCAGTGATACCAGGATCAGCAGCGGGGAGAGGAACAGCAATGCCAGTGAAGCAACTGTAATATCAAACAGCCTTTTTGACAATGGCATCCGGTATGCTATGCCGGATGGTTGTCCAGCTTGAATCCCTTTTGCCCTGTTTTGATAGGCGAGTATGAAATCAATGCGATTCACCAAGGTATCCGCATCCAGCTGTGAAGTGGTATAATAATCACTCACTGAATCCAGCAATGCTTTTTTATAGGTTTCAACGGAAAAGGTTTGTGAAACCAGGATAAACGGGATCTCCCTGAATGCAGGGATGCTTTTCATCCAGTCAAAAAAGTAAAATCCATCCTTACCGCTCAGGTGCATCGCACATACCACGACTGCCGGTAACTGGCCGGATTGTATGACACGTACCGCTTCAAGTACATTGGTCGCATGGATGGCATGTATTCTCGGATCAGTAAAAAGGGAATCCTGGAAGTTCTCAGGGGATCCTATCAATAACAGACTGTGTTGGGTTGGTTTCATGGGTTGACCGGTTTTACCAGTTGATGGCATAATGGATGGGGAACAGATTTTTTTTGATCACTTCTTCCAGTTCTTCGGGGTTAAAAGGTTTTGTCAGATAATCCTGCGCTCCCAGCTGGTAACAACGGATCCGCTCTTTGCTTTCAGATTTTGCCGATAGCATGATGAATGGCGTATGGCTGGTGAAACCCCTACCACGTACCGTTTTTAAAAATGAATAGCCATCGATGACCGGCATCTGTATGTCACATATGATCAGATCCGGAAGATTTTCTTCCAGCCAGTCCAGTGCAAGCGTACTGTCGCTCATCTGTACCACATCATAGTCCTGGGAAAGAAAATTTTCCAGTAACAGGCCAATTGATTTTTCATCGTCTACAACTAATATTTTATGTTTCATGGGTAGGTTTTATTGTATGCTTTCAGCTAATTGGGAAGCAACGGTTTGAAGGGTATCTGTTAAATCATGAACCAGGGGTTCCAGCATGGCGACATCCGCTTTCGCCCTGGCGAGTATTTCAATTTCATCGATGCGTTCACCAACACCTGGAATGGCATAATTCATAGCAACCGGTTTGATGTGGTGGGCGGCTTGTTCGATCAATAACTGATTGCCGGTGGAGAGACCGGTTTCCATCTTTTGGGTCACTTCAGGAACCAATTCGAAAAACAATTGGTGTATTTGCAGAATGGCTTCCTGCTTTCCCCTGCACATCATTTCTATATAGGATGTGTCGAATAAGTTTTCTGCGGATGCAATAAGTGTTTTCATGAATTATTTTTCTTTCCACCTGTAAAACGATATTCGTGCCAATCCCAAATCGAAATTTAAGTAATTGATAATCAATTGAATAGTTTTTCAAAAGTTATCATTTCTTTCTGTTTGGTGGAATGATTTCCATATAATGGAATGAGTGCAAAAAAATGGCAGATCAAAAAGATCTGCCAGGATTGGATGGATTGGGGAGAAAATCAGTTCAGTATTGATTGAAAATAGTGGATTGTTTTTTCAAGACCTTCTTTCAGTTCAATGGTGGGTGACCAGTCCAGTTCTTTTTGGGCAAGACTGATATCCGGTCTGCGCATCATCGGGTCATCCGATGGAAGCGGTAGTTCGATAATTTTTGATGATGAGCCTGTTAATGAGATCACCAGTTCGGCAAGTTGTCTTACGGTAAATTCATTCGGGTTGCCAATATTTACAGGACCGATAAAATCATCGGATGTCGCCATCAACCGGATCAT
Organism: Bacteroidota bacterium; assembly: GCA_028875955.1. Lineage (GTDB taxonomy): Bacteria > Bacteroidota > Bacteroidia > Chitinophagales > Chitinophagaceae > Sediminibacterium. Next base: position 2,425 of record JAGWTX010000237.1, read on the forward strand.
GCCTTCCACCAGGTCATCCACATATTGGAAACTTCTTGTCTGGAGGCCTTTGCCATAAACCGTAAGGTCTTTTTGTTGTAATGCCTGTACAATAAAGTTGGAAACCACCCTGCCATCATTCGGGTGCATCCTGGGTCCATAGGTATTGAATATCCGGATGATCTTTGTCCTGACACCATTCTGTTGGTGATAATTCATGCAAAGCGTTTCCGCTGCCCTTTTCCCCTCATCATAACAGGCTCTTTCGCCAATGGGGTTTACATTCCCCCAATACGATTCAACCTGTGGATGCACTTTGGGGTCGCCATACACTTCACTGGTGGAAGCCTGTAACATCTTTGCTTTAACCCTTTTGGCAAGTCCCAGCATATTGATCGCTCCCATAACGGAGGTCTTCATGGTTTTGATGGGATTGTACTGGTAATGTACCGGTGAAGCAGGACAGGCAAGGTTATAGATTTCATCAACCTCAATAAAAAACGGTTGGGTGACATCATGCCGGATCAGTTCGAAATAGGGGTGTGACATCAGGTGCACCACGTTCTGTTTCTGTCCGGTAAAATAGTTGTCCAGACAGTATACTTCCTGTCCTTCGTTCAACAATCGTTCACAAAGATGTGAGCCTACAAAACCGGCACCGCCTGTTACCAGGATTTTTTTTCTATGCATACAATGGGATTATGAAATGGATGCAAGGAGTTTTTCTGATGGGAAGATTTCTGCCGGTATGGACAGGGATTTGTTTTGGATACCGATACAGAAGTAGTCAAAGCCATCATTACGCATCTGTTCCTTGTCATAGATATTTCTTCCGTCGAACAAGGCGGCACAGTTGAGCAGTTTGCGGATGATTTTGAAATTCGGGAATTTGAATTCCGACCATTCTGTCAGAACGGCCAGTGCGTCTGCATCGATCAGGGCTTCATAGGGGTCTTCCACATAGGTGATCGTATCTCCCAGGTGATGACGGGCTTCATTGATCGCAACCGGATCATAGGCCCTGATCTTGGCTCCCGCTTTCAGCAGTTCATGGATGATGGTAAGGGAAGGGGCTTCGCGCATATCATCGGTCTGGGGTTTGAAGGAGAGGCCCCAGATGGCAATCGTCTTATCCTTCAGGTTGCCGCCAAAATATTTACGGATCTTGTGAAACAAAACCATTTTCTGGTCATTGTTCACTTCTTCCACAGCTTTCAGCACACGCAGGTTGTAGCCGTTATGACTGGCTGTCTTGATCAGTGCCTGTACATCTTTTGGGAAGCAGGATCCCCCATAGCCGATACCGGGATAGATAAACTTATTACCGATCCTAGAATCGGAACCGATCCCTTTTCTTACCTGGTTGATATCTGCGCCTACGATTTCACAGAGGTTTGCGATATCATTGATAAAACTGATTTTTACAGCCAGCATGGAATTGGCCGCGTATTTGGTCATTTCTGCTGAAACGATATCCATGAAAATGATGGGATGGCCATTCATGGTGAAAGGTTTGTATAAACTGCGCATCAGGTTCTCCGCTTGTAAGGATTCAACCCCGATCACGATCCGGTCAGGTTTCAGAAAATCATCAATGGCAGCACCTTCTTTTAAAAACTCGGGGTTGGAAGCCACATCAAAATTGATCGACACTTCTCTTTTTGCCAGTTCTTCCGAAATGGCGGTTCTTACTTTCTGTGCGGTTCCCACTGGTACGGTGCTTTTGGTAACCACCATCAGGTAGTCGTTCATGTTTTTGCCACATTCCCTTGCTACCGCGATGACATATTTCAAATCGGCACTTCCGTCTTCATCCGGAGGGGTGCCTACTGCGATAAAGACAACTTCTGCATCCTGTATGGCTTCAGACAGGTTGGTTGTGAAATGGAGACGCCCTTTTTTTGTGTTCCTGCTTACCATTTCTTCAAGACCAGGTTCGTAAATCGGAAGGATGCCCTGGTTTAGGTTATTGATTTTTTTACTGTCGATATCCACGCAAACAACATCGATACCCACTTCTGAAAAACAGGCGCCGGTCACCAGACCAACATACCCGGATCCTACAATTACAATTTTCATGAATACATTTTTTATTTTGTTTCAACAGGATGCCAAAGCCAGTGCCAAAAATTAATTAATTGATAATCAATGAATTAATTTATTCCAGTATTTTCTAATTTTCCATATTCTGGAATTTAATCCAAATAGTGCAAGAAATTCGACCCGGGTTTTTACGGGGTTTCCAGCACCTGTTTCAATCGGTATTGATTGAAAAAGTTTGTGTTTTAGGAAAGGGGACTAGCATGTTGAATGGGCGATCATTGTTT
>JAGWTX010000238.1 GCA_028875955.1 Bacteroidota bacterium
CTGAAATTCTCCTATGTAAAGACGGCCAATACCTTTGATTTCTTTAACGATGAGAATGGAGTTCCCGTAAAACAATTAAGCAGAAGCAACAGCTTTACCTATAAAGAAAATGTGAATGCTGCCTATGTAAACTACCAGCGTCAGTTTAATCCGAAATGGAGCATACAGACAGGTTTACGTCTGGAGCAAACCAACAGTGAGGGGATCCTGACAAGGGCTGACGGTGTGATCCAGGCAGACAATACCGTAAAGAAAAACTACCTGAACCTGTTTCCAAGCGCAGCAATTACCTGGACGGTAAATGCTAAAAACACATTGAACCTGACCTATAGCAGAAGAATTGACAGACCCAGTTATCAGGACCTGAACCCATTTGAAAACAAACTGGATGAGCTGACTTATGAAAAAGGAAATGCCTTTCTCCGTCCGCAATACACCGACAACGTGGAGTTGACGCATACATTCCTGAACATGATCAATACCAGTATCGGTTACAGTTATGTAAAAGACTATGCAACACAGACAACCGATACTGCGAACAATGCCACTTTCGTGCAGCAGAAAAACCTGGCTACCCAGCAGATCCTCAGTTTTAGCCTGGGTTCACCTTTACCCATTGCCAAATGGTGGAACGGTTATGCCAATGTCTGGTATAACTACCAGATCTTCAAAGGTCAGATTGGTCAGAACGAAGTTCATACCGAGATACCGATGTTCGGTGCCTATATGCAGCATTCCTATACATTGGGCAAGGGGTATACCGCCGAACTGAGCGGTTGGTTCAACGGTCCTTCCATCTGGGGTGCCACCTGGAAGACCAAATCACAGGGTGGTATTGACCTGGGTCTGCAGAAACAGCTGTTACAGAAAAAAGCCACTTTGAAGATTTCGGTAACGGATATTTTCCATACCAACCCCTGGACGGCAACCAGCAATTTTGGCGGTCTGTATATCAATGGGAACGGTAGCTGGGAAAGCCAGACCGTACGCATGAGCTTCACTTACCGTTTTGGAAACAATCAGGTAAAAGCTGCCCGCCAGCGTGAAACGGGTATTGAAAGCGAAACAAAAAGGATCAAATAATTACAGTTGCGTTTTGGATAAATAAAATCCCTCTGAGAACATCAGAGGGATTTTTAGTTGCGCCTGCTAAGTGATTACACTATCAGAAAATAAATATCGTAATATATCAACCTCCCCTGGGTGTCCGTATGTTTCCGCATGATCAGTTCCACGTGATTTTTGATTCCGGGCTGACGGGGGTAAAAAAAGATACTGCTCTCACCTTTTGGCTTACCGATGGGCCAGCCCTTGTAACCAATGGGAATTTCGTCTTCCAGAGTATAATAGTCATTCCCCAATGCTTCGGATAGTTTCAACCGCCATTTCTGAAATAAGCTGGCAGCTTCTGCAGAATCCTTTAAACCGTTAAATGTTTCAACGGTCGCCTTCAAAAAGGCTGATTTGATAGTTGACTTTTGGGGATCGTTAATATCCGGCAGTAACCCTTCCAAACCGGTCACATAGGCCTCTATCTCAGATAAGTCCATAGATGGATGATCTAGGCCCCGTATTTGAAAAATGGCCGGTTGAGTATTATTCGGAGTGGTGAATTTGTTGTTAGGGTTTCTTAATGATTTTAAATTAATGTGTCTGTAATACTCATTTTCACTGGCAACTGACAGCATTCGTCGGAAAAAAGAATTAAACGTTGCCGTATTTTTCCCTTTGGGGGCTGTATAATAAGCTACCGATTGACGGATGAATTTGGGTTCATTTAGCCGAATTTCAACCAGGGTTGTATAGTTCTTCCACCCTTCTCCCATAAATTGATAATTCAATTGGGAAGTGATCAGCACCATGGCACCCTCTTTCATGCCTGTTTCCGGATTGCCAAGTGCGAAATAGATTTTACCATCCGGATCTTGCTGGAATCGGGACATGCTGACCAGCCGGTTATTTCCATTCTGCTGGTCTACTGCATTGGTTAATTTTTGAATAAAGCGATTGGCCTCTTCCGGTGCCTTGAATGCAAAATAGAATTCTTCACCAAGTAAACGGGGGAATGGATATTCCTTGTCCGGCCGAATATTTTCATCCACAAATTCGTGATCAACTTTTACGGTCTTCACGCCTAATGTTTCCTGGTCTTCAATTTGAACAGGCAGGAAATACGTAAGCTTCACCTGGTCAATCATTTTATTTGCATAGGGGAACCCATTGGCCACTTCATTGGTTAGAAAACCGGCAAAATCGTTCAGCGTGGCAAATTTTTTGGGGGCCACGGTTTCCTGTTCATAACCCGGGCCAACTTTGATACGGAGTTTATCGCCTGGTGGATCAGCAAAAATGGTAAAGCCATCTATGCGGAAATTATCGAATGCTGCACGCTGACCCTTCCCTGAATATAAAGCTATTTGCTCTCCGGTCAAGGGTTCCGGCAAGTTAATCGTATTCACCAATGCATAATTGATGTACAAATACACTTTACTTTTCGTAACCGTCACTTTTAATTTATTTTCCACTCCATTGCCTTTAACGATCTCCTTGGCTGGCGTAAAAGGTACAAGGTATTTCACCTGATTTTTATGAAAAACTCCGAAAGCATAACTTCCATCCGTCTGGATAACAAACCGGTAAGAATCGCCACCAGTGGTAATGTTCCCTAACAGGATCCCCGTACCGATGCCTGGACTTTTGCCATCCACTACAGTAACCGATATTTCAATATTCAGGTTGTCCCATACTATATTAGGTACAATATGCGCAACGGCCCATCCCCTTTCTCCATTTTTAAAATCAATGATATACTTCCCGTTCTCTTTGAAGTATGTGGGGTCGCCCGTCTTAACAGATGCCCACTGGACCTGACTGGATTCTGAAAAATCATCAAAAAAACTGAGTGTTTTTGTTTGGGCAAATGAAGTGAAGCTCCACATCACTAAACTCAAAAAGGAAAAGCATTTTTTATTTTTCATGCGACACTTTTTAATAATTTATCTTTTGCGGTGACCGATCCCTTGTCAGATCTGATCAAAAGATATCCAAAAAAACAAATCGTATTGTTTTCAAATTGCAAGCCCCGGTATGGAAAACCGATAGAAGGGGTTTTCTTGCATGATCCTTAACGGTCAGGAACCATTCATATCTCTACGATCTTTCCGGTTAAAAGCAAATCCTGTCTCCGATCGTAACCTGTCGCACAACTGTTGGAGAATACGTGTGTCCATCATCCATTTGCACTTTGATATACCAGACCGGTATTCCGGCCGGGCTGCTGCCTAAACTTACATCAAATACCATCCCGCATTTTCCGGTTGGATCATAGTCGTCTACCGCTTTTTTGCAACCCGAAAGCATCAGCACGGCAATGATCAGGCACAAAAAAATGCTGTATGTTTTTACAGAGATTTTTCTTAGTGGCTCCATAAACTTCTTTAGTAGTAAAATTCATATTAAACGATTGCGTACGCAATACTTAGAATTGGGTATTTTTTGAAATCCTCTTGCCGATTCAGTTACAGACCTTATTTTTAATAGCCTAAATCTGTAACATAAAAAATCTGCTACGATACCTGTTTGCATTGGTTCCAGCCCTTTTTTGCTTGTCCGCACAGGCACAGGTATCCTTTTTTTACAATGAAACCCCGTTTGTCTTTAATCAGCAGGAGGCTAAAATTTTTATCGATAGTTCGGTAAACAGGACCATCGACAGATACCGGCAGATCCAGGAAAAGATGGCCCCGATGGCCGGACAGTCTGTCAACCTGAACTATAAGGACCAGATGCTCTGGATATTGCTGCCCGTCAGTGGATTTGGTCACCCGGATGAGTTGAGAGACATCATGGTGAGGAATCCGCATATTAATTTTCTGGAAGCCTGGCTGTTTCAAAAAGACAGCCTGTTAACTTCATTTGGTATGACAGGGGATCATCAACCCTTTTCATCAAGGGCCACCGATTATCCCGATTATATATTTCCACTGCCGGCAGGGCATAAGGAAGCTATCTATATTTTATTGCTGATCGATAAGCGCAATGAGCAGTTGAACATTCCCATCCATGGCATGTCGGAAAAAGGGATCAGTGACTATAACCGGAAAAAAAACCTGCTTGCCGGTCTCATCACCGGCCTGAGCCTGTTCCTTTTTTTATTCAGCCTGTTCCTGTATTACAATATGCGGGAAAAACTGTACATATTCTATGGTCTGTATATCGTAGCAGCCTTTACCTATATTTTCAGCGACTACGGTTACCTGTTCATGTATTTTTTCCCGGATCATCCGGGCATTGCAGATTTCACCAGACCGATAGCGATATCCCTTGCCACACCGTTGTACATGCTCTTCGCAATGAAATTATTAAATGTAAGGGAATCGCTACCGAAACAATATGCCTGGTGTAACAGATACCTGACCGGTTATTTATGCCTGTTTGTTTTTTCCATGTTTTTCTTACCGGAAGCCGGTATTATCCGCATTCTCCTGGTTTTACTGATGCAGGTTGTACAGAACCTGACCGCCTTGTTTATCCTTTATGTTGCCATCATGGGCTGGCGGAAAAAAGTACCCTATGCACCCTATATCATCGGTTCCAGTTCGGTGCTGCTGGTTTCTTTTTCCTTCTTTATGTTATTTGTATCCGGTCTGATCCCCGATACCTTTTTCACCCGTAACCTGATGAACCTTGGTTTCTCAACGGAATTGAGC
>JAGWTX010000239.1 GCA_028875955.1 Bacteroidota bacterium
ATGACAAATGGGCGCTGAAATGGGGTTATACCTATACCGGCGAATCAGATGTTGAAAAAGACAAACTCATCAACAACAAATGGATTGTTGAAAACCTGAAAAACAATCCCCGCTTATGGTTTGGTGGCGAAGGCCGCAATGCCGATCCAAGGGCGCAGACCGAAGACCTGAGTGACAACAACGTTAAAGCCAGTGAATACGGTATCAAGAACCTGAAAAGGATCCTGCCTGAATTACCTGTGTGGACCGTAGAGGAAGCAGATCATTATGAAAACCTGAGCGACATGTATGCGCAGCTGATCGGTCAGTTCAACCGCTACATGGGGCATGTAACCAAAAACGTAGGAGGTGTTTACGAAACCTTTAAAAGTGTGGAAGAGGCCGGTAATGTGTATGAACCCACTCCGAAAGCCATGCAAAAGGATGCGGTTAACTTCCTGAACAAGCAATTGTTTGAAACCCCAACCTGGTTACTGGATAAGAACATCCTGAACAAGATCAGCAATCCGGTTGGACAGGAATCGCTGGAAAGGGTTCAGGCAAATACACTGAACAGCCTGCTGGATGGCCAGCGTTTATTCAGACTGGTTGAATCTTCCATGCGTTTTGGTGCAGGCACCTATAGTCTTGATGAAATGATGACGGATGTAAGAAAAGGCATCTGGAGCGAACTGGCTACCAAGAAAGCCATCGATCCATACAGAAGAAATCTGCAGAAAGTATACGTGGAGAAACTGATCAGCCTGATCAATCCTCCTGCCATCAATCCTGCAGCCGCAGCACTGGCAGCAGCTTTTGGCGGTGCACCTCCCGTGAATATTTCAAATACGGATGTCACTTCTGTTGCAAGGGGTGAATTGAAATCACTGCAATCCGAAATCAATGCCGCAATTCCGGGCATGTCTGATAAAATGAGCAAGTATCATTTGCAGGATATGGCAGACAGGATTAAGGAAGCCTTTACACCGGGAAAATAAAAGATCCCTGAACAAATACGCAAAAAGCCGGCAATCCCGTATTGCCGGCTTTTTTATTCCGGTAATCTTAACAAATTAACCCTTCCGAAATCCGGGGCCGGCACTCAATCGGATTGTACCTTTGTAGAAACCGGTTTTGCTATGGGAACAGCTACAACAAGAAAACTATTCGGATCCTTTGTTTTGCTCCTGGTTTTTTTTCTGGCGCATGCGCAAAAACCGGTATACCGCTATGGCTATTTAAAAGACAGTGCTACACAGGAACCCATCGTTCTCGCCAGTGTAACCAACCTGAATACAAAAACAACGGTGATGACCAGTAAGACCGGCCGGTTCAGGATCGAATTGAAAGAGAATGAGATCCTTTCTTTTGCAGCGGTTGACTATCATTTTGATACCATCCACTATACGGGTAAATATATAACCGAAGACACCTTATCACTGTTTCTGACATCACTGACGCATAGCCTGGGCAATGTTACGGTAAGCGGCAGAAGATTTAGTCGCTATCAATTAGACAGTATGGAAAGAAGAAGTGATTTCCTGCACGTAGTCAGCTATAAGATCCCAACTGTGTCACAGGCAAATTCGGGTGCGGGCATTGCCCTGAACATCGATCATTTCTCCCGGCATGAACGAAACAAAAGAAAGGCCTGGGCTTTTTTCGAGGCGAATGAAGAGGAAGCCTATATCAATTACCGGTTTCCGGCAGCACTGGTAGCCAAATACAGTGGTTTGAAAAATGAACAGCTGCAGGATTTTATGCAGCAGTATCGTCCGGATTACAACTGGCTGCGAAAGAATACAACCGAGGAAGATGTGCTGTATTACATCAATGAGAAACTAAAATCCTATCATAAGGTTCAGTGATCAGCGGGATAGCTGAAATCCTCACGATACGCTTTACACAGTTTCCTAAAAACAATCGGATAGATGATGATTATTCGTAGCGCAATGCTGCGATGGGATTCAGCCTGGCGGCTTTCATGGCCGGATAGATGCCGGCAGACAGACCTACTGCAGAACAGATCACGATACCGATGATCACCCAAAGCCAGGGCACCACAAAACCTGTTTTCAGCACGATGGAAAAGAGGTTTCCGACCAATACCCCGAGAACGATCCCAAATAAGGCACCCAGTAAACTGATGATCAGGCTTTCAAACAAAAACTGCTGACGGACATTCTTACTTTTTCCGCCGATGGCTTTGATAAGCCCCACTTCCTTGGTTCTTTCGTTCACGGCTACGAGCATGATATTCATCAGACCGATCGCAGCCCCGATCAGTGTTATCAATCCGATGGCACCGGCAGATCCGGTGATACTGCTCAGGAAGCCGATAAACAATTCAGCGAATTTATCACTGCGTTCAACCACAAAATTGACGTCTTCAATGGGTTCCAGTTTCCGGACTGCGCGAAAAACCGAAGTGGCTTCATCCGTTGCCACATCCAGTTGTTTTACATTACCCACCATCACGCCAAGCATATAGGAAGGGTTTGCATTACTGAAATGCCGGATATTGGTATACGAAGTGATGATCACGTCATCCTGCCGCATCATGGCACTGGATCCCTTGCTTTTCAGCAGACCGATTACACGGTAGGGAAGACTTCCGATACGGATGATCTTATCAACGGATTTTTCGGGACGATCCCCGAATAATTTGGATGCTACATTACTCCCGATCAGGCAAACATTCCTGCCGCTCTGGATATCCAGTCCATTCAGGTTTCTTCCTGATTCCACAGAATACCCATTAACAGCGAGATAGTTCTCATCGCCACCCCATAAGGTGATCTGCGGATTGGTTTTTTTCTCTTCGTAGTGGATCTCCTGTGCCCCCGGCCCCCTGCGATAAATACTCACTTCCGCTCCCGGAAAAATAAAATGTGTCTTGAAAAATTCGGCTTCTTCTTTTCGGATGGGTTTGTCGAGATTGGATTTTTTCTCTTTGAGCCCCCTTCTTTTCTTGGTAATCCCCCCGCTGTTCCGGCCGCCCATCCTTACCCTTGAATCCTTGAACCGGATGCTGAAGGCATTGGCGCCCATGGAAGAGAAACTTTCGCGCAGGCTCTGGTTCATGGCTTCGATGGCGGTAATGATACCGATCAGTGCCATGATACCGAATGCGATAATGGCCACCGTAATACCCGTTCTCAGCTTATTGCTGCGAACCGTACGCCAGGCCAGTGAAAGTGAATCCAGGGTTGTCATCTAAATAGGGTTTCTTCAGAAATTCATTCTAAAGGTAAAATAGATATCCGAACCCTGACCCAAGAGACCGATAAATATGAGGAACGGTTAAAAATAGAACCAGTTTAACACAAGGGTTGGGAAAATGCCGATCAGGATGATCAGCGCTGCCAGTAATAACATGCCGGTTTTGAACTGCGGGGTAACCGGAGCCGTTTCGGGGCTGCCTTCCTTAAAATACATGGCTTGTATCACCCTGAAATAATAATAAACACTGACGGCTGCAAATAAAACGGCAATGATTACCAGCCACAATGCCCCGCCGGCTTTTACAACGGAAGCCAGCATATAATATTTGGCAAAGAAACCAGCGGTTAGCGGTATACCCGCCAGGGAAAGCAGGCAAATGGTTGTGGTGAGTGCCAGCACGGGTTGTGAACGGGCAAGACCGTTAAATCCATCAAAGGTATAATCCTGCATCTTGATCAGCACAGCAAAAATCCCAATGGTAGCCAGGCTATAGGCCGTAACATATAAGAGAATCCCTTCCTTGGCCAGGTCATTGGCTCCGTAGAGTGCAAATAACATAAAACCTGCCTGTGCGATACTGGAATAAGCCAGCATACGTTTCACGCTTTGCTGGAAAACGGCTGTGATATTGCCTATCAGTAAAGTGGCAATGATGACAAAAGAGAGCGTGATTTCCCAGGTCGGGCCCAATACGGCAGTATGGGTATCAAATAAACGGATAAAACCCAGGAATCCGGCCGCTTTTACCACTGTGGCCATAAATGAAGTAAACACGGAAGGAGCCCCGTCATACACATCAGGTGTCCAGAAATGAAAAGGCGCGGCAGATACTTTAAAACACATGGACACAAACAACAGCAGCAAACCCGCAATCAGGAGAAAAGATCCGTTCGGGATCAATCCGCCGGATGTAAATACCTTATTGACACCCAGGGTGAAACTGCCGGTTGCACCATAGATCAGGGTGATCCCCATGAGCATGATGCCTGTTGAGAAGGCACCCATCAGGAAATATTTGAGGGATGCTTCATTGCTTTTCAGGTTCCGTTTATCGGCACCGGTAAGAATGTACAAGGGGATCGACAGGATCTCAATACCCAGAAACAACATGAGCAGGCTGTTAAAGGAAGAGAGTATGGATACGCCGCATAAAACAAAAAAGATCAGTGCATAATATTCCGCAACATCTGTGCCTGCCTGTTCAATGGCTTTCCCGCTCAATAAAACAAAGATGAGTGTGGCAGCGATACAAAGGGAAGTGAAATACATTCCAAATTTTTCAAAATGAAAAAGGTCATGCGTATCCACTTTCACGGCCAGCAGGCCATAGGTATTCAGCACATTGGCTATCAACAGGATCAATAAACTGGTGCAGGCGATGGTGGTAATGACAGACTTGTTCTTTACAAGGATGCCGCTGAACATCATTACTACACCCAATAAAGCAGAAACTATGATTGCATTCATAAAACTTATCTTACGCCCGGCTGAAATTCACC
>JAGWTX010000240.1 GCA_028875955.1 Bacteroidota bacterium
CCATAAAGGAACATTTCCTTGGAAGACATGATCAGTACACCCGAATCGTCTGCATGGTATTTTATGATCGCATCCACGGAATCTTTCGACATCAGCAGGGTATCGACACGGACCACCGAATCTTTTTTTACGGTATCGGTGTTGTTGGTTGAAATAAACCGGTTAGGGTTCCGGAGGGAAGCGCTGTCTTTAACCGGCGGAATGGTATCCTCAGCAAAATAAGCGATAGCGGAATGTCCAGGTGCTGCTATGCCCTGCACATAAAATGTTAATATGAGCAAATATGCGGGAACAACAAAAGCCAGCGTTGTTTTTACGTTAATTTTGCAGAGTTTACTCATATTCACTTTGGCAAAAATAGGGTCTTAGATGGGTAAAAGCTATTCCTTTGAAAATCCTTTAACGAAATGATATGATGAAGAGATATAATGCTGCTTTGATTTTGTTAAGTCTGGGTTTAAGTATCAGTAGTTCTTTTGCAGAAGGCACCGGGAAAACCTACCAGAAACAGGTGCTGAAAAAGATCATCATCGATCCAGGGCATGGTGGGGCGGATTACGGGGCATCCGGCAGATATTCCAGGGAAAAAGACATTACACTGGCCATTTCACTCCGGTTGAATGAAATGCTGAAAAAGGAGATGCCGGATGTGGAAACCTATTTAACCAGAACCACCGATGTATTTGATCCGGTTACCCGGAAAGCGGAGATAGCCAACCGGGAAAAAGGGGATCTTTTTGTTTGTATACACGTAAATGAAGGCGGAGGCCCGATCCGACACAGGGAATTTATCGGATATAAGACGGTAACCCGATATAAGGGCAAGGGTAAAAACAAGAAAGCCTATAAGGTCAAGGTAAAGGATTATCGCACCTGGACCACCCCCAATCCTGCCAAAGGAACCGAAACCTTCATATATGGGGTTGATAAAAGTAATGCAGCCAAAGAAGCGTTAAAAGAGAATGAAGACCTCTACCTGGACAGTGTATCTGCCAGGGAACTAAAAGATTTCAATCCGAACGATCCGGCCCGGATGATGATCGTGAATATGAAGACACAGACCTATTTCTCCAGAAGTGCCAATCTTGCGCTGACCATCGAGGAGGAATTCCAGAAAGTAGGCAGGATCAGCCGGGATGCCAAACAACGCCAGAAAGGCATCTGGGTATTACAGGCGGTGGCCATGCCGGCGGTTCTGGTGGAAACCGGGTTTATCTCCAATCCGGAAGAAGAAGACTATCTGAACAGCGAAAAGGGGCAAAATGAGATCTGTGAAGTCCTGGTGAGGGCACTCAAAAGATACCAGTATTCGCTTGAAAAACAGGCATCAGGGGTAACCCGCTGATCCGCTACCCGAAAAAGCAAGTTTTTAACACCCGATCAGCGAAACCATCACAGGAAGAAACCTTAGATTTGTGCCATATGAAGATATCGAACGAAACGAAGGTTGGAGCTTTAACCGCCATCGCCATTACACTGCTGATCCTGGGCTTTAATTTCCTGAAGGGCAAAACCCTTTTTAAAACAGGAAATTATATCTATGCCAAATACAACGACACCAAGGGTATCATGGTATCCAATGCCGTTTTTATCAATGGTTTTCAGGTGGGTTCCGTATCTGATATTGAAAATACGGATCAGAACCTTTCCTCGATCATGGTGGTCATCAAACTGAGATCCAATTATAATATACCCACCAATTCCGTAGCCACCATCAAAGAGAACCCGCTGGGTTCCTCCAGTATCCAGATCGCCCTGGGTGATGCAAAGACTTACCTGGCTACCGGCGATACGGTTCTTACCGCTTCCACTGCCGGTTTACTGGGCGATGTGATGAACAAATTGGGACCCGTTGGTGACCAGATCAAAACCACGGTTCATTCCCTGGATTCTGTTTTAAAAAATATCAACACCATTTTCGACCCCAATACCAAGCATAACCTGCAGGAAGTGATCGCCAATATCAATAAGACCACGGCCAGCCTGGTGGTGTCTTCCGCCTCTATCCAGGCAATGCTGAATGAACAGTCGGGAGCCATTACCCAATCGATGAATAATGTGGCCAGCTTTACCAAAAATCTTTCTGACAACAATCAGAAAGTTAACCGGATGCTGGATAACGTAGAAAAAACCACCGACAACCTGTCAAAAGCGGATCTTGCCGGTACCGTGGATAAATTAAAAACCACCATCAGCAATCTGAATACGATCCTTTCGAAGATCGATTCCAAGGAAGGTTCCCTGGGGAAACTGATGAACGACAAAGCGCTTTATGATAACCTGACCAATACGGTTCGCAGCGCCAACATCTTGATGGATGACCTGCGGGTTCATCCCAAACGCTATGTGAACATTTCCGTTTTTGGAAAGAAAGACAAATCCGGCCCATTGATGGCGCCCTTACAAGATTCAACGAAGAAGCAATAATCCTCGTATTGAAAAAAACGGTACTTTATATCTGTTTGCTACTTTTCTGTGCACCGTTGCTGCTGAATGCACAACGACCGGCCCCCGATACGGCTAAGGCCGAAGGAAAACTGCTCGAGATCATTTCAGCAGAAAGGTTGAATGTGATCACTGTTGACTCTTTGCACAAATATTTTTCGCTTGCCGGCAAAGCCCATGTGAAACAGGAAAAAACGGATTTTTATGCAGACAGCATGGTCCTGAATGAGATCGACAATTCACTGGAAGCATTCGGGAACATCCATATCAATGATGCAGACAGTGTGCATACCTATTCGCAATACCTCAAATACCTGGGTAAGGAAAAAAAAGCCTTTCTGAAAAAAAAGGTAAAGCTCACCGATGGAAAGGGTGAACTGACCACCGATGAACTGGAATATGATGTCACCACCAAAGTGGGCACTTATCTCAAAGGGGGCAAACTGGTGAACAAGAAATCGGTGCTTACGAGTAAGGAAGGCTATTATTACGGCGATACCCGGGATGTGTATTTCAAACAAAAAGTGGTATTGATCGATCCGGAATACAAGGTAGTCACGGATACCCTGCAATACAATATCAATACCGAAATCGCCACGTTTACCTCACCTACCATCATCTACAGCGACAGCGGCAGAAGAACCATCAAGACCCGGCAAGGTTATTTCGACATGAAGAACAAAAAGGGGATCCTGAATAAACGTTCCGTGGTGGAAGACAGCACCTATACCTTTACGGCCGATGATATGGCGGTGGATGACTCTACCAAACTGGGAGAGTTCAGAGGCAATGCCGTTTACAGGGGAAAGGATACCGCTCAGGGTTTTGATATGATCGCCAACAATATCAAAACCGACCGGAAAAAAGATATCATGCTGGCTACAGAACAGCCCATACTGATCATCAAACAGGGTAAGGATTCGATCTTTGTTTCTGCGGACACTTTTTATACAGCCCGCCTGACCGATCTTGAAAAAGTCAGAAAAGTACCGGTTGTCCGTCTGGATTCTTCTATAAAAAAAATTCAGCCTGTCGATTCCACCAGCAACACAGACAGTTCCCGCAATAAATATTTTGAAGCCTACTACCATGTGAGAATCTTTTCTGATTCACTACAGACGGTATGCGACAGCATGTTTTATTCCCTGTCGGACTCGGTATTCCGTTTATTCAAGAAACCGGTGGTCTGGGCCAAGGAAAACCAGATAACGGGGGATACGATTTATCTTTTTGTAAAGGACAAAAAGCCTGAAAGGCTGTTGGTTTATGAGAATGCGATGGCCATCAACAAGGTTGACAGCACGCTTCAGGATTTTTACAACCAGGTAAAAGGCACAACGCTCAATGCCTGGTTTGAAGACGGCAAGATCCATTCGATGCGCGTGAAAGGGAATGCAGAAAATATTTATTACGGACAGGATGAGAAGAACCGGTTTATCGGTGTGAACAAATCGAGTTCCGATATCATCAATGTCTTATTTGACAAGGGTAAACCCAGCCGGATCTCCTTTCTTTCCCATTTCGACGGGATCCTTTATCCCATGCACCAGGTGGATCACAACACACTTCGGTTAAGGGGATTTAACTGGTTGAATGCAATCCGTCCCAAAAGTAAATTTGACATCCTCTCCCCCAATTAATTCTGGATCAGCCTTCCCTTAAGTTTGTGTTTCCTGGGATGATCAACCCGGGTTCTTTTGGTAAAATCCTTTGAGATAATACTGATATTCCCATCCACTTCCAGCATGGCCAGATTTACGGCTTCAATGTTTTCCGCCCCATGTTCGCGCACGGCAGCAGCTAATTCCTCCAGCGTGATTTCTGCTTTGGCACAATTGGCTGTATTCACTTTGCCCTGATAAATCAGCAACAGGGCAACACCCTGTACCAGGCTGCTGATATGGGTATTCCGGTACAATATTTTTTTCAGCGTGAAGTTGGCGGCAAACAATGACAAAGCAGCAATCAGACCACCTTCCAGTGAAGTGTCTGGTCCAACCATCGCATTCTGTACCGAATTACTGATGAGCAGGATAAATACCAGATCGATGACCGATAACTGGGCCAGCTCTTTTTTTCCAAAAACCCGGATAGCCAGAATCATAAAAAAGTACACTGCCAGCGAGCGGATGATGATGATCAGAAAAGGATTGGTAACCCAGTCTGAAAGATGGAAAAAGGGATGCATGTTGATTGATTAGGGCCTAAAGATATATCCAAAATCCGCTGCTTTCCTGTTAACAAAAACCAAAGCGCC
>JAGWTX010000241.1 GCA_028875955.1 Bacteroidota bacterium
CCTTATGGTAATACCCTGACGGCAGAAATGGCCAAAGCTGCCGTTGTTGCGGAGAAACTGGGCAAGGGTGAAGCGACAGATTTTCTGGCGGTGAGCTTTTCCTCACCGGATTATATAGGGCATGCATTTGGTCCGAATTCCTGGGAGATGGTAGACGATTATGTAAGACTCGATGAGGAACTGGGTAAACTGCTGAGCTTCCTGGATCAGACAGTTGGTAAAAACCAATATACCGTTTTCCTTACGGCAGATCATGCCGTTGCGCATATACCGGCATTTATGCAGGAAAACAAACTTCCCGGTGGAATACTGGATGATGGCGCGATGATAAAGGATATGAACGCACAACTAAAAGCCAATTTCGGAATTGATAAATGTATTGTGGCTTTTATGAATTACCAGACCTACCTGAACCATACGGCTATCGAAGCGGCCCATGCCGACATACAGAAAATCAAACAATGGATCATTGCATATGCCATGAAAAATCCGGCGGTAGCCAATGCCATTGCAACTTCTGATATCATGACCACACCCATGAATAAAACCCTTCGGGAAATGCTGGCAAACGGCTACAACGCCCATAGAAGCGGTGACATACAGATCATCCTGAAACCCGGCTATCTGGAAGGAAGTGCCACCGGTACCTCACATGGTGTCTGGTATCCTTATGATGCGCATATTCCCTTATTATTTTACGGATGGGGCATCCGTAAAGGGAAGAGCAACCATGAAACCTATATGACAGATATCGCCCCCACCGTAGCCGCTTTATTACACATACAAATGCCCAGTGGATCCGTTGGAAAAGTAATCACCGATGTGATGAAATAAATGGAGGATTTACGGAAGCTATTGGATACAGCTTCAGCTGCAAAAAAATACCCCCGAATGTCGGGGGTATTTTTTTATTTATTTTGAAAGCTTATTTAGCCAGTTTCTTTTGCAGATTCTGATCCAAGGCATCCAGGAACTCTTCGGTATACAGGTAATGTTCCCCATGATTCACCTTGTTGCCATGAATACATACGGCCAGATCCTTGGTCATTTTACCACTTTCCACAGTTTCCACACAAACTTCTTCCAGTGCATGACAAAAATCGATCAGCGGCTGGTTATTATCCAGTTTACCCCGAAACTCGAGGCCCCTTGTCCAGGCAAAAATGGAAGCGATCGGGTTGGTGGATGTGGGCTTGCCTTTCTGGTGCTCACGGTAATGACGGGTAACCGTACCATGCGCCGCTTCGGCTTCCATTACTTTTCCATCCGGTGTAATCAAGGTGGAAGTCATGAGCCCCAATGACCCGAATCCCTGAGCTACGGTATCGCTTTGCACATCCCCATCATAATTCTTACAGGCCCATACAAAATTACCATTCCATTTCAGGGCACTGGCAACCATGTCATCAATCAAACGGTGTTCATAGGTAATGCCGGCCGCCGTATAGGCTGCTTTGAATTCATTCTGATAGATTTCTTCAAAAATATCCTTGAAACGGCCATCGTATTTTTTCAGGATGGTATTCTTTGTCGAAAGGTATAAGGGCCATTTTTTGCTTAAAGCCGTATTGAAACAGCTTCTGGCAAACCCCTTGATACTCTCGTCGGTGTTATACATGGCCATGGCAACACCATCGCCTTTGAAATTGTATACTTCAAATTCCTTCACTTCCCCGTCTTCCCCTTCGAACTTGATGGTCAGTTTACCCTTGCCCTTGGTAACAAAATCAGTAGCCCGGTATTGGTCTCCAAACGCATGACGGCCGATACAGATCGGAGCAGTCCAGTTGGGAACAAGGCGGGGAACATTTTTACAAACAATGGGTTCCCTGAAAACCGTTCCATCCAGGATATTACGGATGGTTCCGTTCGGGCTTTTCCACATCTGTTTCAGCTTGAACTCCTCCACTCTTTGCTCATCGGGTGTGATAGTGGCACATTTAATACCCACACCATATTGTTTTATGGCATTGGCAGCATCAATCGTAACCTGGTCATTTGTCTCATCCCGATATTCCATACCCAGGTCGAAATATTTGATATCAACATCCATATAGGGAAGGATCAGTTTGTCTTTGATAAACTTCCATATGATTCGGGTCATTTCGTCACCATCCAGTTCTACCACCGGGTTGGCCACTTTGATTTTTTCTGCCATTGCTTGTTCTTTTGGTTATGTATAAAAGTGGACAAATGTAACACTTTCTGCTTTTTTCCCGACAGGGAAACATTCTGTGGTCTTTTCCCGTAAATAGGGCATGAAAGCATTGATAACAGGTTTCTTGCTGATCTTGACATGCGGGGCAGTTCTCTATGGTCAGACAGCAGATTCCGGGACAGAAAAACAGGCATTTCACTGGCTGGCCCTGGGAGATTCCTATACGATCGGGGCATCGGTGAAAGCGGCAGAGAGATTTCCGGCTCAGACTGCCCGCCATATCCAAAACAGGTTTCAAAAGGAAACGGATATTGATTATATGGCTGCAACAGGCTGGACAAGCGAGGATCTGCAGGATGCTCTTGCAAATTCGGATCTGAAACAGCACTATGACTGGGTGACCCTCCTGATTGGTGTCAATGACCAATACCAGGGTCTCGACACAGGTGGGTACCGAACCCGGTTTACGCAACTTTTGAAAACAGCCCTGCGGTTGGTTCAGGGAAACAAAGAAAGGGTATGTGTGATGTCCATCCCTGATTATTCAGCTACTCCTTTTGGCAGGGGTTCCGGGAGCATACACAGGGAGATTGCAAACTTCAACCGCATCAATTATGACATCGCCTGTCAATACCAGGTAGGTTATTGTGATATTACCGGAATCAGTCAGACTGCAGCAGGCAATCCTTCTTTAACGGCCATGGATCATCTCCATCCCAGCGGAAAACAATATCAATTATGGGCGATGAAATTGTTTGAGAGGATGAGCCGGCTATTTCAATAGCTTCTCAGACATTTACAATCAGTACCGGTATCGACAAAGCATGCCGGACATCTTCAATGGTTTCACCGAATACATAATCCTTGAAACCTGCATGCCGATGCGCGCCCATTACCAGCATATCCGCATCCGATTCTTTCACCATCCGTATGATTTCCTTGACCCGGTTGCGATAACCGATATGGCTCTCTGCCTGATACCCTTTTTCGATCAGTTGGCGGGTATAATCCTGGATCCGGGTTCGGTCTTTGCGGGTTTCATTGTCATCGCTCGACTCTCCCAGAAAACGGGCTGAAACGCTTTCCACAACATGTAACAAAACATAGGTCACTCCCCTGCCTCCCTGTGCCAGTGCGTGTGCGATCAACTTTTCATCTGCAGGAGAAAACTCAAGTGCAATAGCAATTCTGGCAACTTGTTGTACATCCAGGTTTTGCAAGGTTACAGCGGCTCCATATAAGGTATCCCTTTCTTTCTGTTTCCGTTTCCGGATCAGCGGCAGAAAGGTCATGGTAAGAAATAACCAGACAAATAGCAGGATGCCCACCACGAGTAATGCTTTCCAGAGCCAGGATGCATCTGAATCAAATACCTTCCAGGTCTCTTCTCCTACCAGTTTCACATTCAGGAAAACCAGTATCCCGGCAACAAACCAGGAAGCCAGCTTTACATAGGATTTGATGGCAAATTCACCCATGGTATCCTTGTCACTCACAAAATGTATCAGGGGGATCACGGCAAAACCCAATTGCAAACTCAGCAATACCTGGCTCAATACAAGCAAATCATCCACTTTTTGTTCCCCGTAAAAAAGGATAACGAGAACCGCAGGAACGATCGCTATCAACCGTGTCAATAACCTGCGTAACCAGGGATTGATCCGTAACTGGAGATAGCCTTCCATCACGATCTGACCAGCCAGTGTGCCGGTAAGTGTTGAACTTTGTCCTGCCGCAATCAGTGCCACGGCAAATAAAATGGGAGCCAGTTTGCTTCCCAGCAGGGGTTCCAATAGTTTATGCGCATCCTGTATCTGTGCCACTTCCGTATTTCCGCTCGTGAAAAACACACTCGCTGCCAATACCAGGATCGCTGCATTTACAAAAAAGGCCGCGTTAAGGGCAATGGTACTATCGATGATATTGTATTTGATGGCACGGAGTATGCCGGGTTTGTCGTTACTGATCTTCCGGGTTTGTACCAATGCAGAATGCAGGTATAGATTATGGGGCATAACCGTAGCACCTATGATACCAACGGCGATATACAAAGCCTGGTGATTCAGTGCGGTGGGAATAAACCCTTTGGCAACTTCGCCCAAATCGGGTTTGGCCAGAAGGATTTCCACCAGAAAAGAACATCCGATGATCAGCACCAGACCGATGATAAATGCTTCCATTTTCCGTATGCCGTATCGTTGGAGGATCAGAAAAAGAAAGGTATCCAGCACCGTGATGACCGTGCCCCAGATCAGTGGCAGACCTGTTAATAGGTGGATCCCGATGGCCATGCCTAACACTTCGGCCAGGTCGCAGGCTGCGATGGCCAGCTCTGCCAGTAGGTACAATAAAAAGTTGACCAGTGGTGGGTAGACTTCCCGGTTGGCCTGTGCCAGGTCTCTTCTGCGGACAATCCCTAAACGCGCACTCAGACTTTGTAAGAGCAACGCCATCAGGTTACTCATCAGTAAAACCCAGATAAGCTGATAGCCAAACTTTGCCCCACCCTGCAAATCGGTTGCCCAG
>JAGWTX010000242.1 GCA_028875955.1 Bacteroidota bacterium
TATAACCGCTGATAGTTACAGCAAGTGTTGGATTGTCTTTTAGTAACTGGAATAACTGGTCTAATTCCACCAGGCTTGCAGCAGGTAATGCATAGGCATTCGAAGCAAATTCTATGTTGTGGAATGTCGTTACGGTATGCAATGCCACCGGTTCGAGGTAAATGTCTTTCTGGTACACACTGTCTGCCTGTTTTTGTTTCAGTGCAAAGGGTTCGCTGTAAAAAAGATAACCTTTTCGGTTTACGGTAAAGGTATAATCTTTCCCAACCGGCAGGGTTACCAGATAGGTTCCGAGTTCATCTGTCTGCACCTTCATCAGGGTTTGTCTGGAATCATTATCGGTAAGGGCTACTGATGAGGGCAGCGGTTTGCCAGTGGATCGATCTCTTACCGTTCCTTTTACATACAAAGTGCGGTAGGGTCTGATATCATTCCGTAAATGAAACCGGTACAGATCCAGGTTGCCCCTGCTGTCTGCCCGGTCGCTGGCATAATAGGCGGTTAACCCATCTGCCGATACTGCCAGGCTTCCTTCGTTCTCAATGGTATTGATCGGATAGCCCAGGTTTTCAGGGGCACTCCATACGCTGTCCGCAGTCTTTCGGATCACAAAGAGGTCGGAACCGCCGTAACCGGGTAAACCGTTGGAAGTGTAATACAGGGTCTGGTTATCTGCATGAATAAAAGGGGCCTGTTCATCTCCTGCCGTGTTGATTATAGGACCCATATTGATAGCGGGTCCGAATTTTCCGTTGGCCTGGCGGTAACTAACATACAGATCCAGTCCGCCATAACCATCGGGTCGGTTGCTACAAAAATAAAGTGCACGTTTATCCGGACTCAGCGTAGGACCGCTTTCATAAAAGTCGGTATTGATATTGGGCCCCATGTTGATGGGTTCGCTCCATCCCTGTGGGGTATAATAGGAAATATAGATATCAAAACTTCTGTGATCCTGCAGGCTTAGATTGCCTGCAAATACCATCCATTCCCCATCCTGTGAAACGGAAAGGGCTCCCTTATTGGTTTCCAGGTTGATATCCCCTTCAATGGGTTTTCCCAAACCGAACTGGTTTTTTTTCATCGGGCTTTCCATAAAATCTTCCCGGTTATTATCGGATCTGCGGGTAAAAACCAGGAGACTGTCGGTAACGGTTACAGAGGGATAGTATTCTGATTGTGCCGTATTCACACTATCACCCAGGTTGATGGGGGTGAAATCGTATGATTGGTTGGCATGATCGGCTGCATATTGAATGGCAAACTCATAACAGTGTTTCCGGTAGAGACCGCTTTTGATACTACGTTCATTGAGTTTGGGATAGGTCAGAAACTGATCGACCGCCTTCAGTGCATCCTGAAACCTTCCCTGACCTGCCAGATTTATGGAATAGGGAAGCAGGTACAATTGAAAATAGCTGCTGTCTTTGGCCCTGGCTTTTTCGTATAAGCTGACCGATTGATCATACAATTTCAGTTGACCCATGGCACCGGCCAGGGAAAGATAGGCATCCACAAAATTGCTGTCTTCCCTGATGGCGGCGGATAAAACGGGAACCGCATCCCTGATCAAACCATCCTGTAAAAGGGTTAAGGATTTTTCATACAGATCAACCGCTTTGGCCCTGACTTTTTCGGGGTTATACACTTGCGAGAAGCCGGTGCAGGAAAGAAACAGTAACAGTATGCCAATCCATTTTTTCATATATCGGAATAGGGGGTCAAGATCGGTAAAATCTAAAAGAGCGGGTTGTTAAAATTTAATTTCTCAATCATGATAATGTAGGGATAATTTCAAAAAAGTACAGGGATGATGCTGATGCAATCGGATCTATTCAGAATCAAATAATTTTATCCGTATCCATCCGTTTCATCCGTGTTCCATTCAAGCGGGGATTAACAAATTCTACCAACCATCCTACAAAGATTCTTACTACATTCTAATGATTCTTTATTGATGCGAATGGTTCCATGTTTTTCACCGCAGCGGCGCAGAGAAGCAGAGGTAACGCAGAGGTTTTTTTTAGCTGATGATGGGAAGCTTTGATTTTGCTTTACGGCACATGAATGTATTTGTGCACCTGTAAGCTCAATTCCCATTGGGGATGGGCTTTGATATAGTCGATCAGCATCGGTGTGACTTCTTCAGCCTTATCCCATTCTGGTTGGAGGTATAATTTGCATTGGGGCGATACCTGTTTTGCATAGGTTTCTGCCCATTCAAAATCGTGTTTGTTATACACCACCACTTTCAGCTCATGGGCCAAAGGGATGATTTCCGGCAATGGCGCTTTGAATTTTTTGGGTGAGAGGCAGATCCAGTTCCAGTGGCCACTGAAAGGTGAAGAGCCCGAGGTTTCGATATTGGTTTCAAAACCCGCTTCCTGCAGGGCAAGTGTCAATGCATCCAGTTGGTGCATCAGCGGTTCTCCGCCTGTAATGACTGCCAGTCTGCCCGGAAATGCGGAAGCTTCTGAGACAATGGTTTCGACTGACTTTACCGGATGGATGGAAGCATCCCAGCTTTCTTTCACATCACACCAGAAACAGCCGACATCGCAACCCCCGAGCCGGATAAAATAGGCAGCACGCCCCTGGTGATATCCTTCACCCTGCAGGGTGTAAAAGGATTCCATAACGGGGAGGGAGGTGGGGGGCATGGTTTGGTTTGGTGTTTGGGGTTTGGGGTTGGCATGGTTTCCGCATACCAGCGATCAATGGGAATTAGGGTTGGTTTTGCAAATAGGCCTGAAGGGTGTTTTTCAGGAGCCCGGCAATGGTCATCAGGCCAACGCCGCCGGGTACGGGGGTGATGGCGGAGGTTTTGGGGGCCACTTCGCTGAAAGCCACATCCCCCTTGATCCGGAAACCTTTTTTGGCAGTGGCATCATCCACACGGGTAATACCCACATCAATCACAACAGCACCCACTTTAACCATGTCTGCTTTTACAAATTCGGGTCTGCCCAAAGCAGCTACGATGATATCTCCCTGTAAACAGATTTCTTTCAGATTGGGGGTATGGGAATGACAGATGGTAACCGTACAATTACCTCTTTTCTGGTTACTGCTGAGAAGTATGCTCATCGGGCGTCCCACAATATTGCTTCTGCCGATCACCACGGCGTGTTTACCCCTGGTTTCGATATCGAAATGTTCCAGCATCAGCATGATACCATAGGGGGTAGCCGGGATAAAAGTAGGCAGACCCTGAACCAGTTTGCCCACACTGCTGGGATGAAATCCATCCACATCCTTGGCCGGATGAATGGCTTCGATCACTTTCTGTTCGCTGATATGTTTGGGTATGGGTAATTGAACCAGTATCCCATCCACTTCCGGATCCTGGTTCAGTTTTTCAATGGCTTCCAGGAGTACCGATTCAGCCACATCGCTTTCCAGCCGGATCAGGGTGGAGCGGAACCCTACTTCTTCGCAATTTTTCACCTTACTGGCTACATAGGTCTCCGATGCACCGTTATTGCCTACCAGTATGGCGGCTAAATGGGGGGCTCTTTTTCCGGCAGCGGTTAATGCCTGCGTTTGCACCTGTAAAGCTTCTTTAACGGCAGCGGAAGCTTTTTTGCCGTCTAATAATACCATCATGGCGCAAATTTATCCGAAATGTGATTACCCGCCCTTTTTTTCCCAGCCTACCGTTTAAATAATTTTCAGGGTTGAGACCCTTGGATTTTAGTGGATGATCCCATCCTGGAAAGGTTAAACAATTTAAATGTAATTTATTATAATGTATATTGATATTCAAGTATTTATAATTATCAAATTTTAGCGTTTAACTTTTTATTCTATTTTAACGCAGCATTTTTTTTTAGAAGATGGTCTTCATACGTTCGGTGGCGTGTTAACCTATTGTAAAATCTGTTGAATTTGTTTTTTTTTAACATTTTGGTTCAATTGGTTATATTCGCCCACTCAAAAGTTTATCCAAAAACTAAAAACATGAAGAAAATTGTATCCACACTTGTAGTGGCATTACTATGTTTTACCATGGTAGCCACTGCACAAACCCGAGCTGTTACAGGTACTGTAACAGACGCCAAGGG
This sequence comes from Bacteroidota bacterium, assembly GCA_028875955.1. GTDB lineage: Bacteria > Bacteroidota > Bacteroidia > Chitinophagales > Chitinophagaceae > Sediminibacterium. The sequence continues at coordinate 4,065 of JAGWTX010000242.1, forward strand.
TGCACCGGTTCCGTTTGCATCTGTTGTATTAAAAGGCACAAAGCAGGGTGTAACAGCCGATGCGGATGGCCGTTTTGTGATTAAAGCCAAAACAGGTGATGTTTTGCAGCTGATCGCACAAGGGATGTTCCAAAAGGATGTACCGGTTTCTACTGCGAACATTTACAATGTAGTAATGGAAAGGAATGAAAGGGAGACCTTAGCTGAGGTTGTCGTTACTACCGCTTTCGAGATCAAGAAAAGCGCACGTACCACACCATTCAGTGCCCAGACCATCGGAGCTCCCGAACTGAACCTGATCCGTCAACCCAATCTGAACAATGCCCTGGCTGGTAAAATTGCCGGTGTACAATTCAGAGGACAATCCCCTGTTGCGCTAGATCGTGATGCTACCCTTAGAATTCGTGGTGGTTCTACGCTTAATGCCCCTAATGGTGTTGAGTTGGGTCCCATATATGTTGTTGATGGTACCATCGTAAACTCATTTGACATCAACCCCGATGACGTTGAAAATTTGACTGTTTTAAAAGGTGCGAATGCAACGGCGCTTTTCGGTGGCCGTGCTGCCAATGGTGCGATTGTGATCACTACCCGCAAAAAGAA
>JAGWTX010000243.1 GCA_028875955.1 Bacteroidota bacterium
TGTATACAGTAAAAAAGAACTGGAAGACCTGGCTGTCGTTTTCAGAAAACATCCCAACATCATTATCCTTGCCGATGAAATTTATGAGTACATCAATTTTGTAGGTAAGCATGAAAGTATCGCGCAGTTTGAAGACCTGAAAGACCGGGTGGTGCTGATCAACGGTCTGAGTAAGGGATTTGCCATGACCGGCTGGCGTTTGGGATATATTGCGGCCAATACCACAATTGCCAAAGCCTGCGAAAAGATTCAGGGACAGTTTACCAGTGGTGCCAGCTCCATTACCCAGAAAGCTGCCGTGGCTGCCCTGACAGGGGATCTGCGCCCTTCAAAAGAAATGACCGAAGAGTTTACCCGCAGAAGAACCAAAACCCTGGAACTGGTAAAAGCCATACCGGGTTTTAAATGTTTTGAACCGGAAGGCGCATTTTATGTGTTTCCTGACGTGAGTTATTATTATGGGAAGACCAATGGCACTGAAACCATCCGGAATGCAGCGGATTTCAGCATGTATCTCCTGAATACGGCACATGTATCCTGTGTCATGGGCGATGCATTTGGTGAACCCAATTGTGTTCGTTTCTCTTTCGCCAATAGCATGCCCAATATTGAAAAAGCCTGGGTAAGAATAAAGGAAGCCCTGGCTCAGCTGAAATAAGACAGCTTTTGTATCAGTCATTTTAAAAGCCGCAATAGTTCATCCTATTGTGGCTTTTTTTTGCAGCGCAGTATGTATTTTGCAGGAATGAATCAGGAAGAGAAACTGGCCATGTTTCGGAACAGGCTGGCAAAAGTGTACAAACACAGAAGCAAACTGGCCAGAAAACAGGACATCAGCTGTTACCGGATTTATGACCATGACCTGCCGGAATTTCCCCTATGTGTAGAGCGGTATGAAGACAAGATCTATCTGGCCGAATATCTCAGAAGACATGGCATGACGGATGACGAACACGAAGCCTGGTTACAGGAATGTATTCCGGTGATATCCGAAATAACCGGGGTTCCTGAAACACAGATTTTTGTCAGACAGCGCAAAAAGATGTCACACAGGGATGAGCAATATGAGAAAATAGCCGCTAAACAGGAATATATCACAGTCCTGGAATCAGGTTTGAAGTTTCTGGTAAACCTGTCAGATTACCTGGATACGGGTTTGTTCCTGGATCACCGGATCACCCGTCAGCTGATCAGGGAACAGGTGAAGGATAAAAGGGTATTGAACCTTTTCTGTTATACAGGCTCCTTCTCGGTTTATGCCGCAGCGGCCGGTGCGGCATCGGTTACTTCTGTTGATCTGTCAAAGACATATCTCGGCTGGGCTGAAGATAATTTTGCCATCAATCGGTTGAAAGATCCGCAACGCTATCATTTCATTCATGCCGATGTAAAACAATACCTGAAAACACTCAAACCGGATAGTTTTGACCTGGTGATCATGGATCCACCCACTTTCAGTAACAGCAAGCGGATGAAGGATTTTCTGGATATACAAAGAGACCATGTGGAACTCATCAATGACACTTTGGCGGCAACCAGTTCAGGGGGGCTCCTTTATTTCAGTACCAATTTCACCCGGTTCGAAATACAGAGAGAGGAAATCCAGGCAGCTGAAATCAGGGATATCACCAAAACTACCACCCCATTCGATTTTGAAGGAAAACTGAAAAGACAATGTTTCCGGATCACCCATACCTGATGGGATACCTTACCTGACGGAAACGGTATCAACCAGAAAGGATCGGCTGATCCATTTTTTTTGAAGCCGGTAATGTATTGCATAAGAACCCACCAGCGTGTCATTCAAATAATAAACCGATAACCTGTATTGTTTAGCGGAGGAACCCGCAATCCATGTCTCCCGGTTGTTTGTGCCGGACAATTCTTCCGGAGTGCCCAGATAATCATGCAATATGTTTCGGGACTGCATGACAGGGAGATGTTTCCATTTCTGCGGAATGGCGGCGTACGACATTTTGGGTACCACCCAACTGAATAAAAAAAGCCAAAGGCCCCATATAAGCAACGCAGAAAGGATTATCCAGAAAACAATTTTTCTTTTCATCGTAATTGGTTCAATCACAGAATTTACAGAATAAACAGAAATTAGCTATTGCTATTTAGCTACAGTCTTTATACCCCTGAATATTTATCCAATATTTTCTTGCGAATCAGCATTTTCAAAATGATAATCCCTTTCTACCAGACAGATACGGGTCGTATAAGCAGCATAATAGCGTGTCCTGCCGTTTTCCTGCGCTTTCAAATGCTCTGCCTGTTGTTTCCAGTTTTGTATGGCAGCCAGGCTATCCCAATAGGAAACCGTAATACCCAGGTTATCCCTGGCGGATTCATGACCCAGGTAACCGGGTTGTTCTTTGGCCAGCAAAACCATTCTTTCAGCAGTTGCTGCATAGTCTTCGGATACTTCCGTTCTGACAGAAGTGAAAATAACCGCATAATAAGGAGGCGGTGGTGTCTTCGCAATCATAGGGTTTCAAGGATGCTTTTTGTAAAATCATTTTCAACATTTCCGGTATTCAATGTACCATCCGGCTCAAATAACATGACCCATACTTCCTGTTCAGCATTCGGCCGATGTTCGACCCCTTTGGGAACAATATAGAATTCCCCTTCGCGTATGGGCAGGTTCTTATCGCGCATTTCCATGACAAACGCACCTTTTACCACATAAAACAATTCATCCTCCTGTTCATGATGATGCCAGGTAAACGGCCCTTTGAATTTCACCAGTTTTACCAGTTGCCCATTTAGAGACCCCACAATTTTAGGGCTCCAGTATTCGTGGATCTGTTCAAACTTTTCAATCAGGTTTACGGGAAACATAGGGTTCAGTTTTACTTTCCTTTAAAAAACGTTCATGCAGCGTTAAAACCTGCGGGATCAGTAAGTGCTGCTCATCGTTCAGGATGACAAAATCGCACAAACGCATTTTGATCGATTCCTGGATTTGCCGCTTCATTCTGGACAGCACTTCATCCCTGCTCACCCCGTCCCGTTGCATGACCCGATGGATCCGCAGCGTTTGTGGGGAGGAAACGCCGATCATGTAATCAAATCCAATGGCAGAACCGGCTTCAAAAAACAGTGCCGCTTCCTTGACCACATAGGGAGCAGTTTGCTGTTTTGCCCAGTCATCCGCAGCCTGAATGGTTACGGGATGTACGATGGCATTCAGTAAATCCAGTTGATAAGGATCCGTAAATACCAGATCGGCCAGGTATTTCCGGTCAAGTCTCCCTTCCTGAAAAACCGCTTCCCCAAAAGTATTGCGCAGGGCTTTTTGCAAACCCTGATCCGTTTCCATAAGCGTCCTGGCAACCAGATCGGCTTGAAACACGGGAATACCCAATACCCGAAAGATCGCTGCAACTGTGGATTTGCCACTGCCAATGCCACCGGTAAGTCCGATTTTTAACAAGGGATGCTGTTTGTTGATTCTGATGGAAAGGTATTATTTCTCTTCCGTTTGCGGAATCAGGCACAAAAAAAACCGGATAAGTGGTTCTTATCCGGTCTTCAAAATTTGATAAATCCTTTATTTTTTCTCTACAGCGGACTTATTGATGGCCACAGACCATTCCATGCTGATGGATGATTTCTCGATTTTCAGATAACTACCCGGACTTACTTCCAGTTGTATGGTATTATCTTCATTGATCTTATTGATGGTTCCATGGATACCGGCAATGGTAACCACTTTATCTCCTTTCTGCATATTCTCCACAAATTTCTTCTGATCCTTTGCCTTTTTGGCTTGCGGACGTATCATAAAAAGCCAGAATACCAGGATGATACCACCCATTAACACCAATTGAACCATTCCACCACCACCGGGGCTTTGCAGTAATACGAAATTCAAATTAGTCATTCCCATTGATTTTATTTTTGATGATTGATTGTAATATGATAACCCTATTTGGACCCGGATTCGGTTATCCGGCCCGTAAAGATAAGGGTATGCTCGGTTTTATACCTGGTATTAGCCGTAACAAATATGGCTTTTCTCACTTCTCCCACATGTGCCAGCTTTGTATCAAATGCACCGGTTACGTCACCTTCTCCGCCTGGCGGGATAGCCCCTTTCGTATAATCGGGTACCGTACAACCACAACCGGCTTTCACATTGGCCAGGTACAGCGGATGCGTTCCCGTATTACGGAAATGAAATTTGATCTGTACCATTTCCCCCATCGGGGCATTGCCAAACTGAACCACTGAATCCTGCCAGGCCAGGGTTGTATACCCAGCCGTATCGGACAGTATTTTTAGGGCTTTACTATCCAGCGCTGGTTTTTCCACACAGGAAACTGCCCAAATGGAAACTACCAGGATGAAAGAAAGGTAAAACTTCATGGGTTTCAGACTTTGTTTTTAAAATTCACTTTCTGGATCTTGCCGGATTCAGTCATTTCCTTGTGAATGTTATCAAGTATGCCATTGACAAACTGACCGCTTTGCGGGGTACTGTAATCTTTTGCCAGATCAATATATTCGTTGATGGTCACTTTGGTAGGGATGGTTTCGAAATAAAGCAATTCACAAACCCCCATACGCATCAGCACCATGTCTAATAAAGCAATCCGGTCGGAATCCCAGTTTTTCAATTTGGGTTTTATCAATTCAGCACAGTATTCCTT
>JAGWTX010000244.1 GCA_028875955.1 Bacteroidota bacterium
ATTGTTTTGGGTGGATTTATTGGTAGCGCTCAGATAAAATACAGGGGTAAAGCTTTGTCCGCCCCAATAAGCCAGTTTACCACCAATGGTAGACTTGATCTTGATGTCCTTGGTGACTGCAGCTTCCAGGTAGGCATTACCAATGATATCGTCTGACCAGTTATAGGCACCCAGACGGGTTTGTATGTAGGCAATGGGGTTGGTCATTTCCTGACCGACAATGGTTGAAATCCCATAAGGGTTTCCAGCCGCATCGCGTAAAACCGGGTTTACACTATAGGGCGCTCCTGCGGCAACTACCGGATCTGTAACCACCAGGGGGGTGATGGGATCCAGGTTGATGGCAGAACTCAGCGGTCCTCCGAATTCACTATTGGTATTTCCGATACCCACTGATTGCTGATGGGTATACCCGATCGTTTGTCCGAATGTGAAGATCTGGGAAATCTTGTGGGTAGAGTTTAAACGAATGCTTTTCCGGTTATAATTGGAAATCTCTTTTGCCACGATCCCTTCCTGATCGGATGTTCCAAAAGAGAGATAGAAAGTGGATTTGTCATTACCCCCGCTCAAACTGATTTCATGTGAATACCGATGAGCGTTGTTATTAAAGATCTGCTGCTGCCAGTCGGTACCTTTTCCATAAATGGATAAATCCGGGAAAAGAACACTGCCACCGGCTGCTACAGATTTCTCGTTCATGATAGCGGCATATTGGGTGGCGTTCAGGAGATCCAGCACTTTTGCGGGAGCAGAGGTACCGTAGAAACCGTTATAGCTTACCACCATCTGTCCTGCTTTTCCTTTTTTTGTGGTTACCAGGATGACACCGGTAGCGGCCCTTGTACCGTAAATAGCGGCGGAAGTCGCATCCTTGATGACTTCAATGGATTCGATATCCGACTGGTTCAGATAACCGATCGCACCGGCATCCACGACTACTCCATCCACTACCCAAAGCGGGTTATTCCCACCACCAAAGGTTGTAATACCCCTGACACGGATGGTTGAAGTGGAACCCGGCTGTCCGGAATTGGCGGCAATGGTGACACCTGAAACCCGACCCTGAAGGGCCTGTTCAATCCGTCCATTGGGTACTTTTTCCAGGTCTCTGGCGCGGATACTGGATATGGCACCCGTTACGACACTTTTTTTCTGGGTTCCATAACCCACATTTACCACTACATCTTCCAGCGTGGAAGCTGTATTTTCTTCCAGGGATACTTCAATAAAAGAATTGTCTTTCACTGTGTATTCCAGAGGATTCATCCCGATGTAGCCAAAAACCAGGACAGATCCGGTTTTGGCACCAGTAATGGTAAAATTTCCCTGCGCATCGGCGCTGGTTGCAATAGAACTCCCTTTTATAGATACGGTAGCGCCAGCCAGGGGTTCCCCAGTTGACTTACTTTTGATCTTACCTGATAATTGGGTTGTTTGTGCGAAGGAGAGTTGAAACATGCTGAATAAGAGAAATACAGCATGCCATACGGCAAGTTTTACTTTCATAAACAATCGTTTTTTGGTAATTAAGAACCCCATTCCCGGGAGAAAATGAGTAGACCAAAGCTATCCAGCAACCCAACATATTACCTAATATTATCCTACATCATTACTACACTAGATATGAAAATGACCGTTTTACAGGCATTTTTACTACTTCATTACTACATCATCGGCATTTTACCTACTTTCACACCCTCGAACCTTACCCATGCGCTGCCGATTCCTGTTACTCCTATTTTTTCCCCTGGCCGGATTATGCCAGAACACCATCGGACTACCCGATGTACTTAATTATTATAAAAGCACTTATTCTGCGGGGTTACAGAACTGGGACATCAAACAGGACAAGAACGGCATCGTATACATAGCCAATAATGAGGGATTACTGAGTTTTGATGGCAAATACTGGAAACTATACCCCCTTCCCCATAAGACCATTGTCCGCTCGATTGAAATAGGGGCCGACAACCGGATCTATGCAGGAGGTCAGGATGAGTTTGGCTATTTTGCGCCGGATAACAATGGAAATCTGCAATACCATTCCCTGGTGGACCTGATTCCTGAGAAGGATCGATCTTTTGCAGATGTCTGGGATATTGTTGCCTATCACCATGACATTTTTTTCAGGACATCCCGAAGGGTCTTCCGGCTATCCAACCAGACCATATCCGTTTTTTTTGCCCCTTCAGAATGGTCTTTTCTGGGTATTTCCAAAGACAAACTGTATGCACATGACATCAAAAAGGGGCTTTTCTCCCTGGAAAATGCGGTTTGGACACCTTATCCGGTTTCAGGGAATCTGTTGCAGAATGTAGAAGTAACTTCCATCCTTCCCCTGGGGCAGGATACAACGGTGGTTGCCACGCTAAAGAACGGGGTTTACCTGATCGCCCAATCCGGCATCTCAAAAATCCAATCGGATTTCACCAACCAGCTGGAAAAAAACAGGATCTATGCGGCCACCGCTTTAAATGATAAATGGATCGCACTGGCAACCACCTATTCCGGTGTTTCCATTATTGATGTCAGGGGACAGCTTATCCAGCGCTTTTCAAAAAAAGAGGGGTTACAACACAACAATGTCCTGAGTATTTTCCTGGACAAACAACATAATCTATGGCTGGGTCTGGATAATGGGCTGGATTGTATCCTGTATAACAGCGCTATCAAACACATTCAACCGGGTACCGATGACGGAGCGGGTTATACAGCCATCATGCATAACCGGCAACTGTATATTGGCACAACCAATGGGCTTTACAGTACTTCGCTGGATCAAATCCGCGACCTGAGTTTCAGTAAGGGCGATTTCAAACCGGTAACCAACACTTCGGGGCAGGTCTGGGGTCTGGCTGAGATCAATGGAAAGCTGCTCGTGGCCCATCATGAAGGGGCAATGGAAGTCAGAGACCAGATCGCAAGAAAATTTTTCCACACCAACGGGGTCTGGAACTTCCTACCCTTGTCCGGTGTATTCCCTTCGGAATCTATCATTGCTGGCAACTATCGGGGTCTGGCTTTCTTCAATTACCGAAACAACGATTTTTATTTCACCGGCAATCTCCCCGACTTTACGGAAACCTCCCGGTTTGTCACCATTGATGAAAAGGAAAATATCTGGGTATCCCATCCTTATCATGGTGTTTATAAAATTTCAAAAGGTTCAGACGGGCATTACCATACAAAATTATACAGTGATAAAAACGGTCTTCCCTCCCTTTTAAACAACCATGTTTACAAGATCAGAAACGAAATGCTGGTTGCCACAGAAAAAGGGATTTACCATTATAATTCCTCCCGCGACAGGTTTGAACCGGTTGCTTACTACCAGAAACTCCTGGGCAACCAGAGCATCCGTTATCTTAAGGAAGACACGGAGGGAAACATCTGGTTTATACATGAAAAAACTTTGGGCGTATTGGATGTCACAGGAAAAACACCAGAAATCATCTATCTGCCTGAACTCAATTCAAAAATGATGAGTGGTTTTGAATGTATTTATGCTATCGATGAGAATAACATTTTCATGGGAGGTGAACGGGGCTTCTATCATATCAATTATGCGAAATACAAAAAGAGCCTGCCGGAATTAAGGATCCAGATCAGAACCGTTAGAATTATAGATAACAAGGACAGTCTTTTCTTTGGTGGGTATTTCACCAATGTGAATGAAAAACAGGTTCAGGATGCAAAACAGATCCCATCGATTGCCAATCACTGGAAAACCATCCATTTTGAATTCTCCTCCCCCCTGTTTGGTGAACAGAATAACCTGGAATACAGCTATCGCTTAAAGGGGTTTAATGACACCTGGTCTGACTGGAATAAAAAAACCGAGAAGGAATATACAAACCTTTTAGCAGGCACTTATACCCTGGAATGCAAGGTTAGAAACAACCTGGGAAACGAATCAATGCCTGCCAGTTATTCCTTTCGGATACTTCCTCCCTGGTATCAGACATTCTGGGCATACCTGGTTTATCTGATCCTGACAGGTGCTGCCGTTTTTAAGCTTTACAGATGGCAGGGTAATAAGCTGCATCTTCAGAAAGAGCGGTATGAAAAAGAACAACGTGAACTTCAATACCTGCATTCGCTGGAAATCGATAAGGCGGAAAACGAACTGGTGATGCTTCGCAATGAAAAGCTGCAATCTGAAATAGATTATAAAAATTCAGAACTGGCCACTTCAACCATGCATCTGGTGCAAAAGGGAGAACTGTTTACCAAAGTGAAAAACGAGCTCAGCCATATACTGAAAGTGCTGGATAATGATAAGGGGAGTGCAGAAATAAAAAAAATGATCAAATTGCTAAGTGAGGATGAAAAGATGGATAAGGACTGGGAGCATTTTGCGCATCATTTCGACAAAGTGCACAGTGATTTTGTCATGAACCTGAAAGAAGCGCATCCGAATCTGTCTCCCAATGAAACCAAGCTTTGTGCTTATCTCCGGATGAACCTTTCCAGCAAGGAGATGGCGCAGCTGATGAATATCTCTGTCAGGGGGGTTGAGATCAGCCGTTACCGTTTGCGGAAAAAATTAAACCTGTCCACAGAAACCTCATTATTCTCTTACCTGATCAGTTTAACCGGATCAGGTACGGAACCTGAAATAAAAAAGAGGCCGTCTCAATAAAAATTGAGG
>JAGWTX010000245.1 GCA_028875955.1 Bacteroidota bacterium
AACGATTGCCAATGTGAAAACAAAAGCTGAGCGGTATATAAAAATGAGCACGACGTATAGCAAAACCACCAGGATTACACCGCCAAAATAGATAGCCAGATACCTGAAATAGCTGGTTTTTCGCATCCAATACATCCTGATCCCGGCACTGATCGCCTGATAAACGGCCAGCGATACAAATACCCCGGATATATAAGTAGCCATATAATGGGTGGTGACCAAAACCAACAAATAATAGCTTATCCAGATTGTCAATACCGATTGTACCAATGCATCCAGGACCGATATGTAGGTTGTTTTTGAGATAGGCAGTCGGGTTTCTGTTTTAAAGATAATTTAATTTCCATAAATACAGAACCGGATCCGTCAAACATCCCTTTCCTTCCTAACTTTCCAATATGAAAACCCTGTTGTTTTTTTGTCTGCTTCTCATCAGTAACCCGATCGTACATGCGCAATGGAAACCCTTTCGTTTCGCCTTTCTTTCGGATACACATATCGGCTCACCCAATGGTGCGGCCGAAGAAGACCTGCGCAGAACAGTGGCAGATATCAACCAGATGACGGATATCGCTTTTGTCATCATCACCGGTGATATCACCGAACTGGGAACAGATGAACAACTCAAAACCGCCCATACGATCCTCTCTCACCTGAAAGTGCCTTACTATATCATTCCCGGCAATCATGATAGTGGCTGGAGCGAAAGCGGGGGTACCCGTTTTGCCGCCATCTTCGGATACGAAACTTTTCACTTTACCTTCAACGGCATCCATTTTCTCGGCTGCCCCTCCGGTCCCTATGTAAGGATGAGTGATGGCCATATTCCCAGGAACGCAGTTGTGTGGCTGGATCAGGAACTGAAAAAGATTCCTCCAGAGCAACCCCTGGTCTTTCTGAACCATTACCCCTTAACCAAAGACCTCGACAACTGGTATGAAGCCATCGACCGCCTGAAACAACACAATACACTGGCTGTTCTTTGCGGTCATGGACACAGCAATCACCGCCTGGATTTTGAAGGGATCCCTGCTGTCATGGGCCGGTCCAACCTGCGCGCCAAAGCCGCTTACGGGGGCTATAACCTGGTGGATGTAAAAGCCGACTCGATGGTTTTTTCAGAAAGGACACCGGGTATCAGCACAAAAGAAAGCTGGACCGGAATCCCGCTTTTTGCACATCAGTATGATCTGACACAGAAATACCCCCGCCCCGATTATTCAGTAAACGATAGTTTTCCGCAGGTAAGGGCCAAATGGACATTTGCCTCACCCGCCAATGTCATTTCCACACCGGCGGTTGCCAGGGGATTGGTACTGTTCGGCAATAGTTTGGGAGAAGTAACGGCCTTATCTCTGGGCTCAGGAAAAAAACAATGGCGTTTTCAAACCGGAAATGCGATCTACTCTTCTCCGGCCATTAGTGACAACCGAATGGTGCTGGGCTCAACAGATGGATATGTGTATTGTTTGTCGGTTGACAAGGGACAAAAACTATGGCAGTTCAAAACCGGGGCGGCTGTACTGGGCTCACCCCTCATCGTGCAGGATACGGTGTATATTGGAGGAAGCGATCACCGGTACCGGGCATTGGATCTGAAAAGCGGTAAAGAGATCTGGCAGTTTACTGGATTGGATGGACCGGTTATGAGTACCCCCTTTCTCCTGGAACACAAACTGGTTTTTGGTGCCTGGGATTGTTTTTTATACGCCCTCGATAACCGCACGGGAAAACTGGTATGGAAATGGGACAACGGATCACCCATCCGGAATTATTCACCGGCAGCCTGTATTCCGGTTATTGAAAACGGGATCGTATATGTAGTGGCGCCCGACCGTTATCTGAGCGCCATTGACCTGCAGACAGGCAAAACCCTTTGGCGGTCAAACGCAGCCACTGTCCGGGAATCTTTGGGCGTTTCGGAAGATGGGAAATATCTTTATGGTAAGACCATGAACGATACCATCGTAGCTTTCCCTGCATCGGCCACCCTACCCGAAATTGCCTGGAAACTGGATGCCGGATTTGGATATGAGCACGTACCTTCCATGCTGATTGAAAAAGCAGGACAGGTATATTTCGGAACAAGAAGTGGGAGGGTTTATGCGATTGATCCGGTAAAAAGAAAGATCAGCTGGATCAGAAAGATCGATAATTCCATGGTAAATACCGTTCGGGTATTGAACGCACATCAACTGGTGGCCGCCACCATGGATGGAAAAATCACTTTATTAGAATCAAAATAAGCAGACCTATGCGATCACTTTTAACCGCCTTCTTACTTATGGCAAGTTTACCGATGGTATTCTCACAGGAAAGGATTTCTATTTACCCTTCTGAACAGGGGATTGTTATCAAGGGGTTTGACGACTCGGCTCCCTATATGGATTATTACCCTTCCGGTAATACCTCCCCCTCAAAAACAGCCGTTTTGATCTGTCCGGGTGGCGGCTATGCACATCTTGCCTGGGATAAGGAAGGTGTGGTACCTGCCCGTTTTTTCAATGAGAACGGCATAGATGCTTTCGTATTAAAATACCGGTTGAACAATGGCAAACAGGAAGGACACCGGTATCCGGATCAATACAATGATGTCACCAGGGCCTTGCGCATCATACGTTCCAGGGCCGCCGACTGGAAGATAGATCCTGCCAAAATTGGCGTGATGGGCTTTTCGGCAGGCGGTCACCTGGCTTCTACTGCCGCTACCATTTTTCAAAAAGGGGACCCCGCTGCAAACGACCCGCTGTTGCGCGTGGACAGTCGCCCCTCTTTTGCGATCCTGATTTATCCTGTCATCACCATGGACACCAGCTTTGCCCACCGCGGAAGCCGGGATATGCTGTTGGGTAAACACCCGGATGAAGCGCTCGTAAACGCCCTATCCACCGAGAAAAGGGTTAGCGCTGAAACCCCGCCGGTATTCCTGGCGCTGGCCGACGACGACAAAACCGTACCACCCATGAACAGTGTTTCCTTTTATACGGCTTTGAAAAAATATAAGATACCGGCATCCATGCTGATCTATGACCATGGCGGACATGGGTTCGGAACGGCACCAACCGATCCGGTTCTGAATAAGTGGCCGGGGCTTTGCGTGGAATGGCTGAAAAGACTGGGCTTCCGGTAAAAAAAGACTTGGCGAAAGAAAAAGGTTGCTATTGGGAAATCATGTATTTTACAGAATAATTTTTTTAACTTTCGTATATCATCTTTAACAAAACACAAACCCATACCATCATGGCAAAAGCAAGTAAAAAAAAGGCCGCACCCAAAAAGGCTGTGAAAAAAGCAGTGAAAAAAACTGCACCTAAAAAAGCCGCTCCAAAGAAAAAAGCAGCACCCAAAAAGAAAGTAGCCGCAAAAAAAGCAGCACCTAAGAAAAAAGCCGCTGCCAAAAAACCCGCTAAAAAAGCACCTGCAAAAAAAGCAGCACCCAAGAAAAAAACTGCGGTGAAAAAAGCAGTGAAGAAAGCAGCCGCGAAAAAAGCAGCACCTAAGAAAAAAGTAGCTGCGAAAAAAGCACCTGCAAAAAAAGCGCCCGCTAAAAAAGTTGTTGTGAAAAAAGCAGCACCTAAGAAAAAGGCCGCGCCCAAAAAAGCCAAACCCGCACCAGTAGCGGCTCCTGCACCAGCACCTGCTCCTATGGAAGCACCCGCTCCCGTAGCCGAAACACCAGGTTCTGAAACCAGTATGTAAGCTATTGCGATAAGCATTCTTATCATCTGCTAAAAAATATCTCCCGTTATTGTTTGCTAAAATGATATCGGGAGTTTTTATTTTTTACACGCATGTACAAGATCAAGGATCACAAAATATTTTCAATTATCTTCAAACCTGTGTGCATCCCTCCGTATCCTTTTTTGATAAGGAGATTTTCTATCATCCAAAAAAAATGATATGCGCTTTTTATTCGTACTTTTTTCCTCTTGTCTGTTACTTTCTGTTTCAGCTCAAACACCCTCCAAAATCGCCGAGAAAACAAAAAACATGAAACGTTTTGATGGCTTTTTCACCTTTTGGTGGGATGCAGCCAATGGTAAAATCTGGCTTCAGGTTGACAAACTGGACAAGGAATTCCTCTATGTCAACTCTCTTCCGGCGGGTCTGGGTTCAAATGATATTGGTCTCGACAGGGGCCTTATCGGAGACACCAGGGTTGTTTCATTCCACAAAGTGGGAAAAAAACTTTTCCTGGTAGAACCCAATTATAGCTACCGGGCTTCGTCCCCCGATAAAAATGAACAACGTGCCGTAACAGAATCCTTTGCCCAATCCACCATCGGGAACTTTACCGTTGACGAAGACGAAGGGGATAAGGTATTGGTAGACGCCACCCCCTTTTTTGTAAGGGATGCCCAGCATGTGGCCGACAGGTTGAAAACCATGAAACAGGGAACCTATACGTTTAGTGAGCCAAGATCTGCGATCTATCTGCCCAATACCCGCGATTTCCCTTTGAACAGTGAGTTCGAAGCCACCATCAGTTTTACGGGCGGCAGTGATGCGGGCCGTTTTGTCAGCGCTGTCACGCCCTCTCCCGAAGCCATCACTTTGCGGATGCATCATTCCTTTGTGCAATTACCGGATAACCATTATACACCCAGACCCTATGATATCCGGAGCGGCTATTTTGGGATTTCCTAT
>JAGWTX010000246.1 GCA_028875955.1 Bacteroidota bacterium
TCTCCCAGTTTCCAAAGACCGGGGTATACAATCCTGCTGATTCCCTGGGGGGATATTACAAAATCAGACCTGCCGGGTAATTCACCGGCACCTGCATTGCTTCTGCCAGCCCCGCTTGATGGATAAGTGATTGGTGTAGCGGGTTCGTTATCCAGAAAGGTAAGGATCGGATCACCCGGTACCACCGGTAAACTGTTTGCATTGTACAAAACAGGATTTGTGACACCGGCTTTGGGCCAGTTGCCACGGTAAACCGTCGTAAAAGTCCCATCATATCGGGAATCATCGGTTTTGTTGGAAAATGTGTTCACGATGGCGTTGATGGTGGGACACATCCGAACCCAGGGCCGGCCCAATGGCTGAACTGCCTCACGCTGCACAGAGTTTACGGAACTGGACCAGCTTGCATTGGAACCGCTTTTTAAAACGGTATAGTTCCACGTCATCATCCAGCCTGCAAAATTATCTGCACCACCCCCACCTCCATAAGTAAGGCTGGAACCGTTATATTGTTCGCTTGACTCGGTACGGTCGGCATATAACAATATTTCATTGTTTCGGTCATTGGATCCCAGGTGAACATCATAATAGGTTTTCTGTAACCCAAAAGGACCTGGACTGTCAATGGCGGCTGTTGCAATGTTGTATGCCTGCTGGTAATAATAATTTGCATCGTGCCCATCGGGATCCGTCCTACTGGAAGCAGGATAGGTAGGAATATTGTTTGGATTTTCCAGCCACCATGCATAAGTCAGATAGGCTTTGGAAAGATATAATCTGGCAAGTGTCTTGGTTGCACCGCCGGTAACACGTCCTACCGTTGGCAGATCAGTAACCGCCTTGAGCAGGTCTGGAAAGATGGCCTTGGTATATACTTCAGGAACCGTATTTCTTGCAGATGTCCTGATCGGGTTCGTATTGAATTTCAGTTCGCCTGAACCCAGGTCCAGCGGCACACCGCCAAATGTCTGCACCAGTAAAAAATAATCGAATGCCCGAAAGAATCTCGCTTCCGCAATCAATGCATTGGAAATACCCACGGCTGAAGCGTTTTCAATTATGCCACTCGCAGTGTTGATATTGGGAAATGCCTGTGTCCACAAAACATCTGTCCGGCTGCTGGTAGAAGTGATGTCTCCATTGCCGCTGATGTCCATCACCTTGAAATTCTGGTCGGCGCTCTGTGCATAGGTAACTTCATCCGTACCTGTTTCACCGGTGTTATAATAGTAGGCATTCCCATAGATGTAACGCAGGTTGGCATATAAGGATGTCAAACCGCCATTGATTCCTGCCTCAGTTTTAAAGAACCCGGGTGTATAGATGCTACGCGGCTGCTCTTCTAAAACTTTTTTACATCCTGATAAGAACAGCACCAATAATGCTGATCCTATAAAATATTTTACTTGTCTATTTTTCATATTGAATGATTTAGAATGTCATGTTTAGACCAACCACATAATTGCGGGTTGAAGGAGTATTGAAACCAACGGCCAGTAAACGGCTTTGATATCCGCCTGTTGCCACATTCTGGTTACCGTATGAGTTTGGCTGCGGATCAAGACCGGTTTCCTTATAAAAGGAAGAGAACATCACAAAAGGATTCTGGACGGTAAAGTAAAGTCGCAGGTTATTCATACCCGCTTTACGCATCCAGTTGTTTTTTGTAAAGCTATATCCGAGTGAAATGGTCTGTACTTTCAGATAGGAACCGTCGAAATAGCTGAGTGTGCTGGCATATTTGGGGTTATCACTACTCATGATACCACCGGGTTTGGGATATTTGGCGCCTGTATTGTCCGGAGTCCAGTAATCGATTTTTATGTTGTTCCTGCGACCGCTTTCCAGATTCAGGTAACCGGCGGGTCCGTTGATGTTACTGATCAATACGCCACCGTTCCGGAACAAACCCACAATTCCCAAATCGAATCCCTTATAGGATACCCTTGTATTAAATCCGCCCTGGAAATTCGGATCGATGTCCATTATCTGCCTGTCATCCGGTCCGATTGCCCTTACGGGTACACCGCTTGCATTGTAGGCGCCGGTATATTCCACTTTTATCATACCCACATTCCCACCCGGTTCAAGGATACTCAGGTTCGGATCTTTGCTCTGCCATAAACCCAGTCGTTTGTAGTCAAATATGGCGTTGATATTATGACCAACAAACCATCCATTGCCTTCATCCCGCGTTTGTCCTGAAGCAAGCGATACCAGTTTGTTCCGGTTGGCATACAGGTTAATACCCGCTTCCCAGGTCCATCCCTGTTTGTTATCGATGATCGTTCCGTTTAGGCTCAGTTCAATACCCTTGTTTTGGGTTTGCCCGATATTTCCGGTATAACTGCTCACGCCTGATGTGGGAGGCAGGCTTACTCCTAAAAGGATGTCTTTGGTATTGGTCACATAGTACTCAATGGTACCGGACAGGCGATTTTTCAAAATGGAAAAATCCAGACCAAAATTCCATGTCTTGGAGTATTCCCATCCTAAATTCTCGTTAGGCAATTGTGATACATAATAACCGGTAGCATAGGTGGTGGGTCCGAAATTGTATGGGGTGGTTGCAAGACGCCCAAGTGTGGCATAAGGGGCGATTGCCTGGTTGGAGGTTTCTCCGTATCCCGCACGTAATTTCAACCTGTTGAAAATTTGGGAGCGCTGCATAAACGATTCATTGTTGATATTCCAACCCACAGAAACGGCAGGATAGGTATGCCACTGGTGTCCGGGGGCCAATCTTGAAGAAGCATCGGAACGAACGGTTGCAGATAACATATAGCGGTTGTCATAGGAATACATGACACGTCCCATCAGGGAATTCAAACCCCATAACTGATAATCCTGGTTATTGGGATCTACCGTGATATCAGTTGCATTCGACTGACCAATATTATAAAACTGGAAAGCGTCAGATGGGATATTTTTTGCAGACATACTGGATCTGTTGTATTTGCTTTGTTCCGCTGAATAGAGTGCCACCACATTAACCCTGTGTTTTTGCGCGATTGTGTGGTCATAGGTCAGCATGTTTTCGATAGTCCAGTGATAGGTCTGCCGGTTGTCAACGGAAGCGGTTGAAGGTGTGGTAGCATTGGTGCTTCCCACTCCTACACCTGTATAGGCTCCGGTATTTTGCTGGATAAAGTCCAGACCCAGGTTTGTACGGTATTTCAGGCCTTCCACTCCGGGTATTTTCAATTCACCGTAAACAGAGTTATAGGATGCATACCCCCTGGTTTCATTTAACCATTTGTCACCTAATCCTTCCACCACGCCCCTGGTGAATACGTACTGCTCGTCCAAAGGCATTTTGATGGTTCTTTTGAGTGAACCATCCGTATTATAGGGATCTGCAATAGGCGACATACTCAATGTATTGTATAACCCTACCTGGTTTCCCGCACTGACGTTGTAATTGCTGTTGGTTGTAAAACCCACCCGTATATAATTTCCGATTTCCTGATCTATGGAACCCCGCAGTGTATAACGGGTATATTGCTGGGTTGGGATAACACCCTGGTTTTTGTAGTACCCCATGCCAAAGCTATAATTCCCTTTTTCGGTTCCACCGGAAATACCCATATCATGACTCATCTCCAGACCGGTTCTGAAAAATAATTTTTGCCAGTCTGTATTCACAGCATCGGATTCATCCGTTCCATTTGTATACAATCCAGCGGCTTTCCGGAGGGCTACAAATTCAGGACCGTTCATCATGGGATAAGGTGCAAATAAGGTTTGTGCACCATAACGGCCGTTGTAGGTTATCCTGGGCGCCTGTCCTTTTTGTCCCCTGTTTGTGGAAACCAGGATAACACCATTTGCGCCCCTTGAACCATAGATAGCGGTGGCAGATGCGTCCTTCAGGATATCAATATTTTTGATATCAGTCGGATTGATATCACCGATAGACCCTGTAAAGGGTATTCCGTCAAGCACAATCAGCGGATCATTGCTGGCATTCAGTGAGCGCTCCCCGCGAATACGGATCTGCATGGTGGCACCTGGCTTTGTATTGGTCTGGGATATTTCCACACCTGGTAAACGCCCCTGCAATGCCTGAGATACGTTGGCAGACGGTATTTCACGCATCACATCACCGCTGATGGATGCAACGGATCCGGTGACGGCCTCTTTCCGTTGTGTACCGTATCCAATCACCACAACTTCATTTAAGGACTTTTCAGCAGCACTCAGCGCAACATTGTAAACAGAACTGCTGGCTGTCACTTTTATTTCCTGTGCAACGAATTCGACATGCGAAAATACCAGTACAGTATTATTCGCAACGTTGATACTGTAATCTCCCTTCTCATCAGTGGTAACACCCGTATTACTTCCTTTCAACATAACAGAAACACCCTGCACAGGTTCTCCTTTTTCATTTGAAACATGCCCCTTCACTGTCTTTTTGGGTGAAGAAACCTGGCCCGTCGCAGTATTCTGAAAAATGGCTGATAAAAGAAATACAGCCAATGACAAAACCATGAGCGACCGGGAGAAGCCGCGCATTTTTTTGGAATGCTGTTCAATCAATAATTTCATAAAAAATAATTTTAGAGGTTAATTAAGTCAGGATTGCAGTGCATGCCCTCCTGTTTCATTCCG
>JAGWTX010000247.1 GCA_028875955.1 Bacteroidota bacterium
GGGAAAAGCGGGAATACGATCACATTCCTGATGGAACATGAAAAGTATTCCTATGTGGAAGCGCTTCGCTGGCTGGCAGCACGCTATCATATCGAAGTGGAAGAAACGGAAACAAGTCCCGAACAAAGACAACAGATCCTTACGGCCGACAGTCTGTATATCATTAACCAGTTCGCAAAACAGTTTTTTACGGATAGTCTTCTCCAAACAGAAGATGGAAAAGCCATCGCACTCTCCTATCTTACAGAAAGGGGTTTTCGCAGGGAAGTGATCGATAAATTTCAGATCGGCTATAACCCGGATCAGCGGGATGCACTTACCAAAGCCTTGCTGGCCAACCAGTTTAACCCCGAATTGTTACCAAAAACAGGACTGGTTTCCATCCGGAATGAACAGGACCTGGTGGATAATTACAGGGGGCGTATCATTTTTCCCATTCATGGCACTACCGGTAAGATCATCGGCTTCGGCGCCCGTGTGATCGGCAAGAGCGACCGAGGCCCCAAATACATCAATACACCCGAAAACGAGATCTATAGCAAAAGCAAGATCCTCTATGGAGCTTATTTTGCAAAATCCGCAATCGATAAGGCAGACGAATGTTTATTGGTGGAAGGCTATACGGATGTGGTAAGCCTGCACCAGGCAGGTATCGAAAATGTGGTTGCCAGCGGAGGCACTTCCCTGACCACCGATCAATTAAGACTGATCAAAAAATACACCAGTAACCTGACCATCATCTATGATGGTGACAGCGCCGGTATCAAAGCGGCTCTGCGAGGACTGGATATGGCATTGGAAGAAAGCCTGAATGTAAGACTGGTGCTGATACCCGACAAGGAAGACCCGGATAGCTATGTAAACAAAGTTGGCGCACAGGCATTCTATGATTTTATTGCCGCCAACAAAAAAGACTTTATCATTTTCCAGTTGGAAGTGATGCTGCAGGAAGCCGGTCAGGATGTAAACAAAAAGAGTGCGGTTGTCAACCAGATAGCCGAAACCTTAAGCAAGATCAACAAAGCCGAGGATTTCACCAAACTGCAGGATTATATCCGCCAGTGTTCCGGCCTGTTACGGATCGATGAGATGGGACTCACCACCCTTGTCAATAAGTATAAAAGGGATAAACTCAACAAGGAAGAAAAAAGACAGTTGGCGCAGGAAGATGCTTTCTTCCAGCAACAACAGGCCCAACAGCCGGAAGATATCCTGGATGATTCCGCCAATCTGTTTCTGCAGGATGAAGCCCATGAAAAAAACATGCTGCGTGTTTTGCTGGAATACGGTTTGAAACCCTATGATGAGAACCGGACCATGGCTGATTATATATTTGAAGAACTGGAACAGTTTCACTTTGAAAGCCCTGACCTGGTTCGCCTGTATGAAGAATATTTCAGCTGGTACCAGCGCGGCCTGGAACCCAATCTGCAGACTTTTCTCTACCATGAAAATGAATCCATCCGCAACCTGGTGGTAGCCCTGAGTGTAAACCCGTTTGAACTCAGTCAGAAATGGGATGAAGTGATGGAAACGATGAATATTGTAAACAGGGATACCAGTTTACAGGATGTAAGGATGAGTGTTCATTTTTACAAGCTGCGGAAGATCAAGAAAATGTTTGACGAGAACCAGCGGGATATGGAAAATGCCACACTGGATGAACAGATGCGACTGATCGAAGTGCACAAACACCTGAAGGAAATTGAAAAGGAACTGGCCCGGCAACTGGGTACGGTTATTATCAAATAAACATTCTCAACCGTTGCCTATCCGGTAACCATAACTAGACCTGCAAAAGCCCCATTTCCAACTAGCTTTTTGCCAGTATCATATCACTGTAACTGTGATGGATCAGATTAGCTTCCTGAATGCCAAAAGCCTGTACATAGAAATCACATTGTTCCTGTAAATCTGCCAGGGTTTTGGAAGGATCTGCCAGGTTACCCGCTTCAATCTCAACAAAGGAACCCAGACCGGGCACTTCATCCAGGTGAAACTTTACATTGCCGATATAGAAGATCTTACGGTGTTTTTCCACAATCACTTTTATACCCAAAGCCTGTGTCAATACCTGCTCGGTTTCTGGGCCATGGGTAATTTTGCTGAGAGAGAATTCGGAATGCTTCGGACCTTCCTGATCGGGCCGCTCATAAAAGATCAGGCTGTTTTCAATATTACCCTGTCTGAGTTTCAAACGTCCCCTGGGTACCTGAAAATACGTGTCTTTCTGATGATCCAGCCCCACAAAACGGGCGCCGTTTGCCAATAAAAATGCTTCCACTTTTTCGGGGTGGAAGCATCGGGCTTTAATTTCAATATTGCTGAAACTCATTACTTTTCGGAAGGGTTCTTTTTACCGGCCAATAATTTTTCCAGGGCGGTTTCCAGTCTGCGTTTACGGGTTTCTTCTTTTTTGGCGCCTTCGATCCAACTCACATACTCTTTCTGGTTGGTGAAAGAAAGGGAACTGAAGAATTCATGCGCTTCCTTGTGCTTGGTGAAAAGCTTGTTCAATTCCATGGGAGGAACCACCAGCCTTTTTTCAAAATCGATACCGTTGATCTCACTGCTTTTCATTTCTGAAAAGGAACGGCTCCTGTTGGGTATTTTGTCCAGTTTTTTAAACCGCATGGCACTCCATACATGATCCAGGGCTACCTGGCGTACGGATTCATACTCGTTTTTGGTCAGCAGGTCCCAACTGCAATCCCTGTTCAGATCACTCACAATCTTACTGGCGGTTTTGGGATAAGCCACCCACAATTTGGTTTCATCATGTAAAGCCGGAAATATTTCCTTCAAAACATTATTCAGTTGCTGCTGACTAAGGGCAAAAACAAGGGCAAAATCCACTTTTTTACTCTTTAGCAACGGTGTTACGTTTTTCGCATACGTAAGTTTCGCAAACTGTTTTTCAATGGAGGAAGGTAATCCCTGAATCAGGATATTTTTCTCATCCTTCAACTGTAACTTTTCTAACAAACTCTGATTAGACATGCCTAAAAGGAATTTTAGGTGATGTAATAAAGGAAGGCAAAGTTAAAAAAATGTTACCAAACTCTGGTAGCCAATTCCGGCTATTTTTACTGAAATGAGGAGTTTTAACAGAAAAAAAAAGGTTATCGGGTTTTCATATTATTTTAATTCTGAAGATGTATAGTATGTCCTGACAATTTGATCCATCACCAAACGCAGTTTGGGAATCCTTTCGGGATCAATCGGATGGGTACTGATCAGTATGGGCTGCCGGCTGGTGCCCCTGAGACTGCTCATCCGTTCCCAAAATACAATGGCTTCCTTGGGATGATAACCGGCCAAACCACAGAAGATTGCCCCCAGTTCATCGGCTTCCTGTTCATCTTTGGGACTAAAACCCCGGATGACACCTACATAATCCCCGTTTCCGTAGGCCATCCTGAAAAAATCCAGGGTTTCCCGTTTTTTGGCACTAAGCGCTGATTTGAGGTTTTTTTCATAGAGAAAATCCCTGAGATAGGATTGCATCCTGGCATCTCCGTGTTGTAAGAGGATATGGGCAATTTCATGTGCAAGAACCACAGCCAGGGCAGCGTCGCTCTGGGTTAAATTAAGCAGGGAGGAATAAACAACCATCTTTCCTCCCGGCAAACACCAGGCATCTTCCTTTTTTTCCAGGATCAAATGGCATTCCCAATGAAAGCCTTCAAGCTCCTTTGACTTCCTGCCGGTTTGGTAATACTTTTTAACAGCGGCTATCAATCGACCACTGATCCGGTTTACGGCGTTCACATTAGGATTTTCTTCCTGGGTCAGTATCTTATGCCCGGAAAGATAAGATTGATAAATGCCCGCAGCAACGCTTTGTGTAAGGGGTATTTTAGCTGATTCCCGAGTCGGAGGCTGATCCTGGATCCCCCATCCTATTGATAAAAAGGATATCATCAAACAGGAGATCAGATACATAGGCAAAAAACAGTTGATCAAAGTAACCGGTTCTGACAAAATAGTCAGTCATGCATACCGGGATAAAGCCTAAGATAAAGAGTTCCCTGAATATTTTCTGTACAATTTACTTACCGGGATGATAATAACGCATCGCTTCCGGCAGCTCTTTCTCCAAAAGCTGGATTCTTTCCGCATCACTCGGGTGATCGCTAAGAAAGGCAGGGGGTTGTTGACCATTGCCCAATGCAGACATCCGATTCCAGAAAGGAATGGCTTCTCTCGGATCATATCCCGCGGCAGCGGCAAAGATCAATCCGTAATGATCCGCTTCCAGCTCCTGTTTGCGGGAATTGGGTAATAATGCCCCGTATTGGGCAGTCACCCCATAAACGGAATTGAAAATATTGACTGCTTTTGTATTGGTACCGAAAGCGGCCCCGCCCAACGCACCCAAACCCTGGGCAGCCATCTGTGCACTCATCCTTTCCTTTCCATGTCCCACAACGGCATGGGTGATTTCATGCCCCAGCACAATGGCCAGCGCGGTTTCTGTTTGTGTTACGGGCAGGATGCCTGAATAGACCACTACTTTACCACCCGGCATACACCAGGCATTTACCTCCTTGCTGTCTACCAGGTTAAATTCCCAGTTATAGTTGTCCAATGCAT
>JAGWTX010000248.1 GCA_028875955.1 Bacteroidota bacterium
ATCGTATGGGTATTAACAACTTTGGCCGGTTTTTCATGCCAAAAAACAAGGTCTTTTACGAATTATTCGAGGATGTAGCCGAGAAAGTACATGAAATGGGCATCAAGCTGAAGGAAATGGTGAGTGAACCCGACCCCAATAAGCGTGCCGGCTGTCTGGCACAGATCGAAGACCTGGAGCATAAGAACGACGATAATACCCATCGAATCTTTACCGAACTGGGCAGAAACTTCATCACACCCTTTGACCGCGAAGACATCCATTATCTGGCCAGCTCACTGGATGATATTGCAGACTATATCTATGCATCGGCCAAAAAAATCAATTTCTACAGTGTCAATCCGAACGATACCGGTATCCAGAAAATGGCGGACCTGATCTTACAGGGTTCCATCGAGATCAAGAAAGCGGTGTTTGGCTTACGCGATATGAAGAATTTACGCGAAATGACTGAAGCCATGGTTAAGGTCAACAGCATTGAGAACCAGGCGGATGATGTTTTTGATATGAGCATTGAAATGTTGTTCCAGCAGGAAAATGATTTTAAAGAAGTGATCAAAAAGCGGGAGATCTATCAGGTAATGGAGATTGTAACCGACAAGTGCGAAGATGCTGCGAATGTAATTGAGTCAATTATTATCAAATATGCATAAGCGGATTTCACCGGTCCGTTTATGACTCACCATCCATTTCTGAAAAATTAGCGCGATGTTCACTTTACTAATTGTTATCATTGGCCTGGCATTCATATTTGATTATATCAATGGCTTTCATGATGCGGCTAATTCTATTGCGACAATCGTTTCTACCAAGGTGCTGACGCCTTTTCAGGCAGTGGTCTGGGCGGCTTTCTTCAACTTCGCAGCTTTTTTTGTTTCAAAATATATTTTCAAGGAATTCGGCATCGGCAATACCGTTGCCAAATGGGTGGATGGCAATTTTATCACCCTGAATGTGATCCTGGCGGGTATTCTGGCAGCCATTATCTGGAACCTGATCACCTGGTGGTTTGGGATCCCTTCCAGTTCTTCGCATGCATTGATGGGTGGTGTGATCGGAGCAGCCGTGGCACATGCCGGCGGATTTAGTGAGGGGGGTGTGAATGTGGTGAACTATGCCAAAGTAATCCCCACTTTCCTGTTTATTTTCATGGCCCCATTTATCGGTATGGTGATCGCTTTTTTTATCACCATCCTCATCGTACACCTGTGCAAACGATCGAACCCTTATAAAACAGAACACTGGTTTAAAAGACTGCAGCTGGTTTCCTCTGCTGCCTTCAGTCTGGGGCATGGCGGAAACGATTCGCAGAAAGTGATGGGCATCATCGGCGCAGCCATGATCTTTTATGAGGGAACCAAGGGAAACCATATGGATTTTAACCAGTTTGCCCAGCAATATTCCTGGGTACCCTTCACCAGTTTTCTCGCGATGGGTCTGGGTACGATGAGCGGTGGCTGGAAAATTGTCAAGACCATGGGAACCCGTATCACCAAAGTAACGCCCCTGGAAGGTGTTGCTGCAGAAACAGCCGGTGCCATCACTTTGTTCCTGACAGAACATTTTAAGATTCCCGTTTCCACCACACATACCATTACCGGATCCATCATTGGCGTAGGTGCCACCAAGCGATTGAGTGCAGTACGCTGGGGGGTTACGGTAAACCTGCTCTGGGCCTGGATCCTGACAATTCCCATCTCGGCAATATTGGCTGCCGGCGTTTTCTACCTGCTGAAAATTTTCCTCTAGTTAATCCGCATCCTGACCGAATTTTAGGGTGTTTCAAAATAACTTGCGAACTTGCGCTCTAATCCCGCTTATGGCAAAGATTCTGGTAACCGGTGGCTGTGGCTTTATCGGTTCACATACACTGGTTGATCTGATTGAAAACGGCTTTCAGGTGATTTCAATTGATAATAATTCCCGCTCATCCGCGTATTCGCTCCAGGGGATTGCAGAAATTACCGGTACCCAGGTCAAGAATTATACGATCGATCTGAAAAATTACGATGAAACAAGGGCTGTGTTTCAGGAAAACCCGGATATCACCGGTGTGATACATTTTGCCGCCTATAAAGCCGTTGGCGAATCGGTTGCCGAACCCATATTGTATTATGAGAACAATCTATTCGGTCTCATCAACCTGATCAAATGTGTGGAAGAATTCAATGTGCCTGATTTTGTGTTTTCCTCCTCCTGCACCGTTTACGGCAACCCCGATGAAATCCCGGTAACCGAAAACACACCCACCAAAAAAGCCGAATCGCCCTATGGCGCTACCAAACAGATGGGGGAAGAGATCCTTCGTGATTTTTCAAAAAAAGCTACTTCATCGGTTATATTGTTGCGCTATTTTAATCCGGTAGGGGCACACCCATCCGCGCTGATCGGAGAGTTACCCATTGGCCGGCCGCAGAACCTGGTGCCAGCGATCACCCAGACCGCCATTGGCAAACTGCCTAAAATGATGGTGTATGGAAATGATTACCCCACCCGCGACGGCAGCTGTATCCGGGATTATATCCATGTCTGCGATATCGCCCATGCACATACACTGGCCATTCAGTATCTGGCCGCCAAAAAGAACAAGACCCATTGCGAGGTTTTCAATCTGGGTACCGGTGATGGCGTAACCGTTCTTGAAGCCATCCATACGTTTGAAGAAGTCAGCGGCGTAGCCCTGAATTATGAGATCGGTCCCCGCCGCCCCGGTGATGTCATCGCCATTTATGCCAACAATAACCTGGCCGTTCAAGAACTCGGCTGGGAAATCCACTACGATCTCAAAGCCATGATGAAAACCGCCTGGGCATGGGAACAAAGGATTTTTCAGGCAGAACAGCAAGCGAAGAACAACTGATTTTGTTTGGATAATAGGTTTGGTGTTTGGTGTTTGGAGTTTGGAGTTTGGGGTTTTAAGTGCAAGGCGATGAGATTTCAACTACCAGGTAATTTGTTTTCCTTTCCACTATAAACGACAAAATTTCCAGCGCATTGGCGCATTGGTCTCCCGCTATTCGCGGGATCTTCGCTACGCTACGATTTGGCGCATTGGGTTTATCAAGTGCGCAATAAAATATTTCGATTAAATAGGGTAATCTGATTTCAACTGTCATAGCCTGAAATACGTTGACCGTTTTTACGAGTTATTAAACCTGTAAAAACGCGAACATATGGCAAAAAAGGATCAATTGACAAGTAAGGCGAACTTCAGACAAAACCGCTATTTCAGCGAAGCATTCAGAAAGAAGAAAGTGGAAGAAGTTGACAAAAAGCTTACCACAGTTTCTGAGATTTGTAAAACATATGAAGTGAGTAGTGCTGCTGTTTACAAATGGATTTACAAATATTCACTGATGCGTAAAAAAGCCGTCAAGATGGTAATAGAGGCACAGAGCGATACCGCCAGGATTAAAGCGCTGGAAGAACATATCAGCCAGCTGGAACAATTGCTTGGCCAGAAGCAGTTTGAGATTGATTTTTTACAAAAGCAGATCGATATAGCATCAGATCAATATGGAGTTGATCTTAAAAAAAAACGTTCTGGGCAACACTCCGGTGGTTCTGGGAATACCCTGAAAAGCACAGATACAAAATGAATCAGGTGTTCAGATATACCAACTATAGTAAACAGGCCTTTCATCAGAAAATGGACCGGATGCTATTGCATCGGGAGATGGAACTGCTATTGCTACCCATCATTACAGAACTACGGGCTGATCATCCTGGTGTTGCTGCAAGGCAGTTATATTTCATTTTAAGGCCCAAAGGCATAGGCAGAGATAAATTTGAACAGATCTGTTTTCAAAATGGGTTTAAACTTGAAAGATTAAGATCCTGGCGACGTACAACAGATAGCAGCGGGGTGATCCGCTTCCCCAACCTGGTTACAGGCATTGAGTTTACAGATGTAAACCAATTATGGGTCAGTGATATTACCTACTATCAGATTGGTCAAAGGTTTTATTATCTAACCTTTATCCTGGACAATTATTCAAGGATGATCGTTGGTCATAGTGTGAGTAAGCAACTGTTAACCGAACAAACAACGTTACCTGCCCTGCAAACAGCCTTGCAAAAAAGGAAACCGAAACGGGGACTGATCTTTCATTCTGATGGAGGGGGGCAGTACTACTGCAAATCTTTCATAAAGCTTACAGAGTCCTTCCACATCAAGAACAGTATGTGCGATGTGGCATATGAAAACCCCTATGCGGAAAGAATAAACGGCACGATTAAAAATCAGTACCTGAAAGGTTATAACCCACAGAATTATAATGAGTTAGTAAGCATGACCGATAAAGCCATTTATAATTACAACTATGTAAGACCACATAAATCACTGAAAAACCAAACACCGGCAGGCTTTGAACAGCAATTGGGAGCCGGGGGCACATCATCTGTGAATGATAATTTTTGCATCTTTACAGGCAATATAGAGCTGCAAAAGAAAAATTACCATTCACCGATGACGAAAAAACAAAAAGCAGTTAATAAAACGGTCAACGTTTTTTAGGCATTGACACCAACCCAACCACAAACCACAGACTAC
>JAGWTX010000249.1 GCA_028875955.1 Bacteroidota bacterium
CATGGGCGATTCGACCGATTTCTCCTTTGAAAACACTATCAGCTGTTTCGGTGTTGTCAGAAAAAGACAGGTTTTCCGGGAAAACACTTTCATGAAGGGCCAGTAAATAGTTGCTGTTGTCGGGATTACTAATATAATAACTGGTTGTTTTTGCATTCCCGTAGGCTGTGTATGCGGTGTTGTGGTTTTCTTCGGGTTCTCCCGGGAAAGAAATGCTAAAATAATCGGTCCTTATAGAAACCCAATCAGCCTTGTAGGTAAATGCAGCCGTAATAGAGAACAAAAAAATGACAAGTAGTTGCAGGAGTTTATCTTTTCTCATGATACAGGAGGTTGATTGACAATTGCTACTGCACGAAAGGGGGCAACAGCCGTATAGTAATAAATATAAAAATTAGTTTTCAGATGACAAAACAGAACCGCAGTCACCGTTTCAAGTCTTCAACATGTCAAAAAGCCGTTTAAACGGATCTTTGACTGTAAGTAATTATTAACAGCCGGAAATATGAGATTTCCCGAAAAACGCTATCTTTGTCTGTCTTTCATGAAAAAGCTACTGGTTACCATACTATCCTTTCTTTACATCACAATTTCCAGTGGTGCAACCATACATATTCATTATTGTATGGGGAAGCTGGCTGGTTGGGATATCAACCAGGCCGCTTCAGAAAAATGCGACAAATGTGGTATGAAATCTGCTGCGCGAAAGGGTTGTTGTCAGAATACCCAAAAAGTGCTGCAGATTGATAAGGACCAAAAGGCATCTGAATCCATTTTTCATTTTGTGAACACCGGAGCATTACTGTTCACCATTCATTACACAGAATTACCCCATTACACCCTGGTTGCGCTGAAAATGCAGCAGCCCATCGCACACGCACCACCTGAATCAGGTTCTGTACCTGATTTTATCCGTTTCTGCAATTTCCGAATCTGATTTATCTCTTTCATGCTGCCTGGTATTTTACCGGGCTGTTCTGTTTGTTGACAAACAGGAACATCGGCATGTATCCCT
Source organism: Bacteroidota bacterium (assembly GCA_028875955.1). Lineage (GTDB taxonomy): Bacteria > Bacteroidota > Bacteroidia > Chitinophagales > Chitinophagaceae > Sediminibacterium. The sequence goes on from JAGWTX010000249.1 coordinate 1,016, forward strand.
CACTGCACTGCGCTTGCAGACAATCCTTTTGATAGCTGAAAATTGATCGCCTGTAAATGAATACAGGTTTTGTAAAACTTAAAAACAAAATACCATGAAAAAGTTGTGTATGCTGCTGCTGGCCCTGATGGCCTTTTCCTTTATCAATGCACAGACAAATCCTCAAAAAACGCCGGTACAGAAAAAAACGGGTACTGAAAAAATCAGTTATACCTGCCCCATGCATCCGGATGTGGTATCCGACAAACCCGGCAAATGTTCCAAATGCGGTATGAACCTGGTAGAAAAGAAAATGGCGGCCAAAACTTATGTATGTCCTATGCACCCAGATGTGGTTTCCGACAAGCCCGGCAAATGTTCCAAATGCGGTATGAACCTGGTCGAAAAGAAGAAGACCGGTAAAATGAAAATGTAAACAATCCATTCCTGATGCTTTTAAACCATTCAGATGGTACAGAAACTTATTGAATTTTCCCTGAGAAACCGGCTGGTTATCCTGCTCATGGCAGGAGGCCTGCTGGTATGGGGCATCCATGCTATCCAGCAAAACCCGGTTGATGCGATTCCGGATCTTTCCGAGAACCAGGTAATCGTATTTACCGAATGGAATGGCAGAAGCCCACAGGTGATCGAAGATCAGATCACCTATCCGCTGGTGAGTAACCTGCAGGGTATACCCAAGGTGAAAAATATCCGTGCAACATCTATGTTCGGGATGAGCTTTGTGTATGTCATCTTTGACGACAACGTAGATGTCTACTGGGCGCGAACCCGCGTGTTGGAAAGATTAAACTATGCACAACGATTATTGCCCAACGGGATCGTACCCTCACTGGGTCCGGATGGAACCGGAGTGGGACATGTATTCTGGTACACACTGGACGCGAAGAACATGGATCTGGGTGAGCAGCGTGCCCTGCAGGACTGGTATGTAAAACTGGCACTGCAAACCGTTCCGGGTGTGGCTGAAGTGGCTTCCTTTGGGGGTTTCGAAAAACAATACCAACTGGTGGTGGACCCGCTGAAACTGCAATTCTATAAAGTTTCCCTGCTGGATGTGATGAACAAGGTTAAAGCCAATAACAACGATGTGGGTGGACGGAAATTTGAAATGAGCGACATGGCTTATATCATCCGGGGGTTGGGCTATATCAAAAGCAAAGAGGACCTGGAAAGCATTGCCGTTGGAAACTATAACGGAATCCCCGTTCGCGTAAAAGATGTGGCATCCGTACAGATGGGCGGGGATCTCCGCCTGGGCATATTTGATGAAAACGGGATGGGTGAAAAAGTAGGGGGCATTGTTGTGATGCGCTACGGGGAGAATGCAGACAAAGTGATCCAGGCCGTCAAAAAGAAGATGGGCGATTTGCAGAAAGGTTTACCCGCAGGCGTGAGTTTTCAGCCAGCCTATGATCGCAGCACCCTCATTGAAGCCGCCATGGCCAATATAAAAAACAAACTATTGGAAGAGATTGCTGTGGTTTGTCTGATCGTGATTCTTTTTCTTTTTCATTGGAGAAGCGCCCTGAGTATCATCATCCAGATCCCAATCACCATCGCTATCAGTTTCATACTGCTGGATGCATTCGGGGTTTCCTCCAATATCATGTCGCTTACCGGTATCGCACTGGCAATCGGTGTCATCGTCGACAATGGAATCATCATGTCGGAAAACGCATACCGTAACCTGGCAGAATGGCAAAACGATCCAAAAAATTCCTAAATCCCCGTCATGAAAAAAATATTTACAAGAAACTATAAAAAAATACCGGAAGACATTCGGATGGGGATCATTGAAAGCTCCTGTAAACAGGTATCCAGGGGCGTGTTTTTTTCCACCATCATTATCATTGCTTCTTTCTTACCGGTATTTCTTCTGACCGGTCAGGAAGGAAAATTATTCGGACCGTTGGTTTACACCAAAACATTTATCATGGTCGTGGATGCCATCCTGGTGATCACACTGGCACCGGTACTGATCTCCTTTTTTATGAAAGGAAGATTCAGACCCCAGGAAGCCAACCCGGTCAATCGCGTACTGGAAAAAATATATGAACCCCTGATCCGTACCTGTCTGAAATGGCGAAAAACCACCATCGGTATCAACCTGATCGCCTTACTGGCCAGCATTCCCTTGCTCATGAGTCTGGGTAAGGAATTTATGCCGCCCCTGGATGAAGGATCCATTCTTTTTATGCCGGTAACCCTTCCGGATGTTTCCAATGCGGAAATAAAACGGATTCTGCAGGTTCAGGATAAGATCATCAAATCCATGCCGGAAGTATCCAATGTACTGGGCAAAGCCGGAAGGGCCAATACGGCTACGGATAATTCACCCATCAGTATGATTGAAACCATCATCCTGCTCAAACCCAAATCAGAATGGCGGAAGGGGATGACCAAAAAAGACATCATCGACCAGCTCAATGCCCGCTTGCAGATACCGGGTGTTACCAATGGCTGGACCCAGCCCATCATCAACCGGATCAATATGCTTTCTACGGGCATCCGTACCGATGTTGGGGTGAAGGTATTCGGACAGAACATCGATACCATCAATCATTTTGCCCAGATCATCCGGAAGGAACTGGAAGGGATTGCAGGGGTTAAGGACCTCTATGCAGAACCCATCACCGGGGGCAAATACATCGATATTGCTGTGAAACGTGACCAGATCGGAAGATATGGTTTGAATGTAGACGATGTGAATACGGTAGTGGAAAGTGCACTGGGGGGAATGAAACTGACAACGACCATTGAAGGGAGGGAAAGGTTTTCAGTCAATGCAAGATATGGCCAGGATTTCAGGAGCAGCCTGGATGATCTGAAAAAACTCCAGGTACAAACAACCGATTTTGGTCCCGTGCCCCTCGGTTCTGTGGCCGACATCAGGATCTCGGAAGGTCCACCCATGATCAATTCTGAAAATGCATTGTTACGCGGAACCGTTTTGTTCAATGTGCGCGACAGGGACCTGGGAAGTACCGTTGCTGAAGCGCAACAAAAACTGGATCAGATGCTGCAGAAATTACCCAGGGGTTATTTCCTGGAATGGAGCGGCCAATATGAAAACCTGTTAAGGAGCGAGAAGACCATGAAACTCATTTTCCCTGTCGTATTGCTCATCATTTTTCTCTCTATGTATTTTGCTTTTCATTCTGCCAGGGAAGCTTTCTTTAGTCTGATCTCAGTACCCTTTGCTTTGATCGGCGGTGCTTATATGATCTACTTCTGGGGCGTAAATTTATCAGTAGCGGTTTCTGTAGGATTTATTGCCCTTTTTGGACTGGCGGTAGAAACCGGCATCGTTATGGTCATTTATCTGAATGATGCGATGCAGCAATTGGTGGCACTGAAAGGAAACTCACGCGATACCATTACCAGGGAAGACCTGAAAACATATGTGATCCAGGGCGCAGCCAAAAGACTCAGACCCAAATTAATGACGGTTGCCGTTTCGCTTTTTGCCCTTATCCCGGTACTCTGGAGTAACGGGGTAGGTAGTGATATGATGAAACCCATTGT
>JAGWTX010000250.1 GCA_028875955.1 Bacteroidota bacterium
CAGAACAATTATGGTAAGAATAACAATAATACACTGAACTGGAATATTGAGAATACCATCACCTATTCCAAAAAATTCAATGACCATAACATTAATGTATTATTAGGACAGGGTGCCTATGTAGAAAACAACGGTGGTGGATCATCCGTTACGCTATTCGACCTGCCAATCAATAGTTATAAGGATGCCTCCTTTAACTTCAATGTGCCGCAGGCAAACAGGACTTCGGGTTCCTATGATTTCACCAATCATAAATTATCTTCCCTCTTTACCCGTATCAATTATAATTATAAAGAGAAATACCTGTTTACCGGTATCTACCGCAGGGATGGATCATCCCGGTTCGGTGCCAGTAACAAATTCGGTTACTTCCCGTCCTTTTCATTGGGTTGGGTAGTGGATAAGGAGAATTTCTGGAAGAACAGTCGTGTCATCAATACCCTGAAACTGAGAGGTGGTTATGGTAAGGTAGGTAATGATGCCATTAGTGATTTCGGTTATCTGTCTACAGTAGGTGGTGGATACAACTATACTTTGGGGAATGCCGGGGTAATTACAACCGGTTATGCACCCAATTCATTGGATAATCCGGATCTGCGCTGGGAACAGACCACACAAACCAATATCGGTATCGACGCCAGGTTCTTTAACAGCCTGAGTGTAACACTGGAAGTTTATCAGAAAAAAACAACCGGTATCCTTCGTCCTATTTCCATCCCGGGTTATGTAGGTGTATCCTCATCACCCGTTGCCAATATCGCAGACATGGAAAACAAAGGGGTGGAACTGGAAATGACCTATCGCAAACGTTTTGGTGAAGTGAATTTTTCACTGAGCGGGAATTTCGCATATCTCCAGAACAAAGTAACCTATGTAGCCAGTGATTCGAAATTCATAAACGGAGAAGCAGGCTTCCAGTCAATGGGTACGGTTACCAGAACAGAAGTCGGTCAGTCTTACAACTCTTTTTACGGATTTAAGACAGCCGGTATTTTCCAGAACAAAGCTGAGATAGCCGCCTATACCAATGCAGCGGGTAAAGTGATTCAGCCCAATGCCGTTCCCGGTGATTTCCGCTGGGTGGATACAGATGGTGATGGTGCCATTACAGATAAAGACAAACAATACCTGGGCTCTTCCATTCCCAAATATACATTTGGTGCTACCCTGAACCTGGACTATAAGGGATTTGACCTGATGGTATTTGCACAGGGCGCTGCCGGAAATAAAATCTTCCAGGGGTTGCGCAGACTGGATATCGGGAATTCCAATTATCAGACCATTGCACTGAGCCGCTGGACAGGAGAAGGAACTTCCAATTCCTATCCCCGTTTAACCAATAAGGATGCCAACGGGAATTTTGGGAAAATGTCTGATTTCTATTTAGAGAAAGGGGATTACCTGCGTTTGAAAATTGTACAGCTGGGGTATACCTTACCGGGTACGCTTCTCAATAAGATCAAAGCCAGCAGGCTTCGCATTTACCTGACTGCTGAAAACCTGTTGACCCTTACCAAATATACCGGTTATGATCCTGAGATCGGAGGAGGTGTATTCGGGATTGACAAAGGGATTTATCCGCAGGCAAGGTCATTTATCGTAGGAGCCCAATTGCAGTTTTAAGAAATCAGCCATCTTTCTATCGGTTACAGAAACCGGTGAAAAATAATTAGAAAATATTCATAAAACATAATACAATGAAAAAATTACGAATAGATAACTGGTTTATTGCGGGTGCAATGATGTTATCATTGGTAGCTTGTAAAAAAGGGTTTGTAGACATACAGCCTTCCGGTCAGTTTCTGACTGAGAACTATTACCAGGATCAGACACAGGCATATGGAGCATTGGTAGGTGTCTATGATGTCATGAGAAAGAACTCAGGTGGGTTTGAAAACATGATCACCATGATGAATGCAGGATCCGATGACAATTATGCCGGTGGCGGCGGTGCTACGGATGGGGCGGGTATTCAGGGTTTTTCAAACTATACCCTTACCTCAACCATTATCCCCAGAAGTTTCTGGACTGATCATTACCAGGGAATCTTCAGGGCAAATACCCTTTTGTTGAAACTTCCCAAAACAACCATGGATGCTGCACTAAAAACCAGGTTCGATGCAGAGGCCAAAGCCCTGCGGGCGTTATATTATTTTAACCTGGTCAGGATGTTCAAAAACATTCCCCTGTTGCTTGAGCCCTTAACGGCTACCAATATGTACCAGGTAAAACAGGCAGCACCTGCAGACGTGTACGCACAGATCGAAAAAGACCTGCTGGATGCCATCAACGGTCTGCCCGCTACCATCTCCTTGACCACGGAAGCAGGCCGTTTTACAAAGGGAGCTGCTCAGGCATTGTTGGGTAAGGTTTATCTGTATGATAACAAAGGCACATTGGCTGCCGCACAATTCGCAAGTGTCAATGGACCCACACCAGGTGGTACCAGCCAGTACGGTTATAAGCTGCTCACTAATTTCAGTGATTTATGGGTTGTGTCCAACAAGTTCAATTCCGAATCGATTCTGGAAGTAGGTCATAGCAGTGCAGGAAATTCAGACTGGGGTTTTTGGGGTAGTGGTGCTGATGAAGGGAATACGGTAAACGTCATGGTAGGTCCCAGGAGTTATTCCAGACCAGCCGGTTCCACTGCACCGGATCTTCCATCCGGTTGGAGTTTTAATGTGTTCACACAGGATTTTTATGATGCCATAAAATCGGATCCGAGGTTTGATGCAACCGTATTTGATTTGAAAGCGTTAAAAGCTGCCGGTAAAGCGGATTATATAGAAGGCTATCAGAATACAGGTTATTTCCTGAATAAGTTTCTGCCCCGCCAGTCTGATGTAAGAACCGGCGGTGGTGCACAGGAACTAAATTTCAAACAGGACACGTATGTCATCCGACTGGCTGATACCTATCTGATGGAAGCAGAAGCGCTGGGTGCAACAGGGGCAAGAGCGCAGGCTTTATTGGATGCTGTAAGAGCAAGGGTCGGTTTGGCACCGGTTCCTGTTTCCATGGCTGCCATCAAAACGGAAAGAAGATTGGAACTGGCAGGAGAGGGACATCGTTTTTTTGATCTGGTAAGATGGGGCGATGCGGCTACCAAGCTGGCCAGCCGTGGTTTTACCGCAGGCAAAAACGAAATCTTCCCGATTCCTTTTTCTGAATTACAGGGAACACAACTGGTTCAAAATCCCAATTATCAATAAAACCTATTACCATGAAGAAAATTCCATTCATATACGGTATCACCCTGCTGCTGCTGTTTTCTGTAGGTTGCAGCAAAAAAGACGGTATCAGCAGCGACCTCAGTTTTCTGAATTCGACGGGCTCCAATGCGATTGCCAAGATATTCGAAATCAGTAACGACAATTCGGGAAATGTGAAGATCACACCAACCGGGGAAGGGGTTTCATCCTTCACTATCAATTTCGGACATGGTACCGGGGCATCGGCATCTGCTACGATCGCTCCCGGAGCCAGTGCTACCCATTCTTATCCCGAAGGCACTTATACGGTTTCCATTGTGGCCAAAGATATTGCCGGTAAAACAACCACCACTACCTATCCGCTAACACTAACCTATCGTGCACCTGAAAACCTGGCCGTGAAAATCCAGAGCGATATGAAAATCAGCGCTACCGCCTTATATGCACAATCCTTTCTCGTGTATTACGGGGATGTGCCCAATGAGGTTGGAACCGCTTTGGCCATTGGTCAAACCCTGCCTGCACATATCTATCCTGCAGGCGGTCCTTATGATCTCAAAGTGGTAGCCAAAAGCGGTGGTGCCGCAACTTCCCAAAAAATAACCACCCTGTTTGGTCTGCCCCTCACTTTTGAAGTGCCTACCATGAATTACTTCTTCGGAACCTTTGGTGGTGGACAAGGATTTGCAACAGTAGACAATCCCAATGCTTCCGGTCTGAATACCAGTGCAAAGGTGGGCAAGTTTACCAGGGGTTTTGAAAGCTGGAGCGGTACCTACAGCCCGTTGAATATCCCCATCAATTTCGCGCAGGGAAACAAAATAAAAGTACTGGTGTATAACCCTGACCCGGCAATGATCGGGAAAAAACTGAATATGGAACTTGAGTCCGGCGTTAGCGGGACGGGGGCAACTGCCAATGGTGTTGGGGTGTTGAAAGTACCCATCACACAATCTGGCGTATGGGAAGAACTCGTTTTCGATTATAGTACGATTTCAGCCATTCCTGCCACTGCCAGGTTCGGACAACTGGTACTTCGTTTTAACGATTCGGCAGATGGAGCTGGGGCTATTATTTACATAGACAATATCAGATTCACCAATTAAAATCATGAACATGAAAAACAATGTCAAATATATTCTCTGTTTCCTGTCTTTATTACTGGTATTCATAGCCTGTAAGAAAAATACCTATTCTCTGGGAGATCTGACGGCACCCTCCAACCTGGTGATCACGACCGCTGTTCAGGGACAAAACACCGCGAATCCGAATGGAGACGGGTCAGGTAATGTGACCATCACCGTAACAGCAGATAATGCTTTGTCCTA
>JAGWTX010000251.1 GCA_028875955.1 Bacteroidota bacterium
GGGGGAATCGAAATAGCGGTTAATTTCGAACCATCCCAACGCTATGAGAAAATTTGTTTTTTCCTGGATGGTTCTGATCTTGATGACGCTGGCATCAGATGCTGCCATTGTTCATGGCGTTATCCGGACCAGTTCCGGAAAGGTCCTGCCCTTTGCCTCGGTCCTGGTGAAAGGCACTACCCAGGGTGTTGCCGCCAATGCGAACGGTATATACAGTCTGCAACTGGACCCCGGGAATTATACGCTCCTGGCCCAATATATCGGGCATACCAGTGTTGAGAAAAAAGTGAGGGTTACCCAGGCCGACCAGGAAGTCAACTTTGTACTGGATGAACAACAGTATACCCTTTCTGCTGTAGAAGTTGCCAGTGGTGGCGAAGACCCTGCCTATGCTATTATCCGTAAAACCATTGCTGCCAGAGAACAACACCTGAAAGAAATCAAGGCATTTCAGTGTGAAGTATATATCAAAGGAAAAATGCAGTTACGGAGTTATCCCAAATACCTGTTAGGAAGAAAGATTGATTTTGAAGACGGGGATACCAGCAAACAGAAAATGATTTTTTTATCAGAGACCCTGGCCAGGTATTCTGTACAATTACCCGAAAAGGAAAAAGTGGAAGTGCTCTCCACAAAAGTCAGTGGAAGAAGTGGTGCATTCGGTTTGAGTAATCCGCAAATCATTTCTTTTTATGAAAACAACATATCCGTAGGGGATAATCTTAATCCACGCGGTTTTGTTTCACCCATAGCACAGGGAGCACTTGCCTATTACCGCTATCATTTTGAAGGCACTTTTTTTGAAAACGGGAAAGAAGTCAGTAAAATCCGCGTGATTCCGAGAAGAGCCTATGAGCCGGTTTTTAGTGGCTATATCAATATCATTGAAGACGAATGGCGTTTGCAAAGTGTTGACCTGCTATTGGTAAAAGCCCAGCAATTGCAGTTGCTGGACACGATCCGGATCCAGCAATTGTATGTTCCATCCGGCAAATTTTGGGTAATCAAAAACCAGGTGATCTATCCTTCGGGAAAACTGCTGGGATTTGATTTCTATGGAAGTTTTGTACAGGTGTATGACAAATTTGTCATGGCACCAGCTTTTACCAACCGTTTTTTTGATCATACGATTTTAAAATTTTATGACAGTTCCAATAAGAAAGCTCCGGCTTATTGGGATAGTATCCGTCCGCTGCCGCTTCTGGCAGAAGAAAAACGGGATTATAAAAAGAAGGATAGCCTGGAGGAGGCCCGAAAGGATCCCCGGTACCTGGATTCACTGGATGCCAAAAGGAATCAACTGCGGCTTTCGGGTCTATTATTTACCGGCCAGTCTTTTTCCAAACGGAAAAAGAAAGAGACGCTTTCATTTGCATCACTGTTGAGCACTTTCAACTATAACACAGTGGAAGGCGGTGTGGTTAATTTCTCTCCCAGATACCGGCGAAGATTTGAGGGAAGACATGCATTATTTATCAACCCGGATATCCGGTATGGTCTGGCCAATCAGCACCTGAATCCCTCGGTGAGCATGGGTGCAAATTTTGGAAAGAAATATTTTCAACGCTTTTCCCTGGCCGGCGGCAGAAATGTTTTTCAATATAATAATGCTGGACCTATTACCGAAAGAATCAATTCCTTATCCACTTTGTTTTCAGAAGCCAATTATCTCAAAATATACGAGGCCAATTTCTTTTCCCTGAATTATGGATCCGATATTGGGAATGGCCTGACGGTATCGGCGGGATTTGAGTATCAGGACAGAATTGCATTGGATAATCTGGCACATCCTGTTAGCTGGAAAGATCTTGCCAACCGCAGCTTCACCCCGAATTACCCGGTGGATATCAGCAGTCAGCCAATGGCACCCAACAAGGCGGCCAAATTTACGGTGGGTCTTCGTTGGCAACCGGGAGCGGATTATATCGAATTCCCCGATCGGAAAATGAGCATTGGGTCTAAATACCCTACTTTTTCTTTATCGTTTACCAGGGGAATTCCCGGTTTGCTGGGTAGCGATGTTGATTATGCCAAATGGCGATTGGGGATCCAGGATGAAGTTGACTTGAAATTGAAAGGGAGTCTGAACTACCATTTGTTATTCGGTGGATTTTTATCTGCAAACCAGACCTATGTATCTGACCTGCAGCATTACCTGGGTAACCAGACGATCTTTGCCTCCAGGGAATTGAATAGTTTTCAACTGGCACCTTATTATGCCTATAGCAATGCTTCCCGATTTTCCATGGAAACGCATATTGAATATCATATGAATGGCTGGCTGACCAATAAGATTCCGGTATTCAAAAAATTTAACTGGTTCCTCGTGACAGGGCTGAATACATTGCATATTCAAAACGACCGGGATTATTATGAATGGCTGATCGGAATTGAAAACATTCTGAAAGTGATCCGGGTGGACTATATCCAGGGATTTGCTTCCGGTGGAGGCAGACCCAGCGGGTTCCGTATTTCGCTGCCCTTGTTCTAGTGTTTTCTTCCCTGTTTCCGGATTCCCGATAAAATGATAACTTAGCGCCAGTTTTGGCTACCCTGCAAGTAGCTCCTTATTAACGGAACATTCTCAATGAGGATGTCTAAAATGAAGACATATGGCCTTGTTACACAACCGCGTTTCCAATGAGGAACTCAAGAAACGCCTGATGGAAGAAACTTTTCAAAGAACGACGATCAGTTTCTATTGTTACTTCCCGATTGAAAATCCCCAGGAGTTCCGGGATTATCTCTACAAACATTTACAGGCATTATCCGTTTTTGGACGGATTTATGTTGCCAGAGAAGGCATAAACGCACAGATCAGTGTTCCCTCGGACAAGATGGATGCGTTCCGGACATTTCTCTATTCCATAGAACCCCTGAATCAATTGCGATTGAATATTGCGGTAGATGATGATGGCAAAAGTTTCTGGGTGCTGAAAATCAAGGTAAGGGAAAAGATTGTGGCGGATGGTATTGATGATCCGGCATTCAGCATGGAAAAAAAAGGCAGGTATGTGAATGCGCGGCAGATGAATGAGCTGTTACAGGATCCGGAAACCATTGTAGTGGATATGCGGAACCATTACGAATATGAAGTGGGTCATTTTGTGAATGCACTCGAAGTGGCTTCCGATACTTTCCGCGAACAATTGCCGATGGCGGTGGATATGATGAGGGGGAAAGAAGACAAGAACATAATCATGTATTGTACCGGCGGCATCCGCTGTGAGAAAGCCAGCGCTTATATGCTGCACAAGGGGTTCAAAAATGTGTTCCACCTGGAAGGGGGCATCATCAATTATGCGCGACAGGCAAAATTGGAAAACCTGGAAACAAAGTTTATCGGTAAAAATTTCGTATTTGATGACAGGCTGGGTGAACGGATCACAGCAGATGTGATCGCAAAATGTCATCAATGCGGAAAACCCTGTGATAACCATACGAATTGTAAAAACAATGGCTGTCACCTGCTTTTTATACAATGCGAAGACTGTGCAAGTGAAATGCAGGGCTGTTGTAGTGTAGAATGCAGGGATACGATTCATCTCCCACTGGAAAGGCAAAAGGAAATCCGGAAGGGCATAGAGAATGGCCAGAATATTTTTAACAAAAGCCAGGTAAGACTTCGACCGAGAATATCACCTGTTAACCGATAATTTATCCACGTTTAATCACATATAATCGCTTTCCGATATTTTCACGACAGAAACGCCAGCAACAGATGAAAAGATGTATGGGATTTTTGATTTTGTGGATGAGTATGTATCAGGTGGCTGCACAGGTTGCTGGTATGAAATATGCAGTTAAAGACCTGTATTTTGCTCAGGCCATCAGCGGGGCAAAGATCCTGGTTAACCAAAAAGACAGTCTGGTTTCGGATGAATCCGGAAATTTCTCGCTTACCCTGCCGGATTCAGGGTCTGTCATGATTCAGGTTGCTGCAGTCGGGTATAACAGCAAAACCCTGTTGGTAAAAAAATCCCAGAGCCTCTATACCATTTTTCTGAACCCGGTCAATTACGAAACCAATTTTATCCAGGTCAGGGGGCTTTACAATGGAAAGGATCTTTTTCATACACCCGGATCGATTGCCAACCTGGTAGTCAGGGATCTGGAAAGAAACAATCATATCGATATCACCCAAAGCTTCAACCTGTTGCCAGGGGTGAGGATGGAATTCCGATCCATCAATACCGGAGCCCGGATCATTCTCAGGGGTTATGGGAACCAGAATAATTTTAACGGAATCGGTTATAAAGCGTATTACAATGACATTCCCCTGACCGATGCAGATGGAACCACGAACCTGGATGATATAGATTTTGCGACACTTGGGCGGGTTGAGGTTTTCAGGGGACCCGTTTCGAGTGTGTATGGAACCGGGATCGGTGGGGTGGTGAGTTTTTTATCCGAAAAAGCGCCCGAAGGCATCAGTGCCCGTCAGTCGGTTCTTACCGGTTCCGATCATACCTACCGGTATACTTCATCTGTAGGTGTGGGAAATGGAAATGCCAATATACAATTCAATTATGGCC
>JAGWTX010000252.1 GCA_028875955.1 Bacteroidota bacterium
AACAATGGGGATTTCAAACTGGTCTTTTTCTGCAAATGCCGAGGGTTTCAGGTATTGGCTCAGGGGCAATCGTTTTTCTTTCAGTTCACGGCAGACCAGGGAAGCCATTTCTGCTGCGCCATAGGATGAAAAATGCGTATCATCTTTTCTTCCATTCGGAGCAGCTGCAAAATGTTTGGGGTCGATCCAGAGAAATAATTTTTTGGAACCTTCCACACCCTGCCCTGTAATCAGTTTTTCACTGGAACGATGCAGATCGATCAGGGGAATCTTCATTTCTGAAGCGATGGCTCGTACCACATCCGGATAATCGCCATGCTGATCAACAAAATTTCCCTGTTCGTCAAATTTCCTGCGCATGACGGGTGTAACCAGTATCGGGTGCGCGCCTTTGGAAAGCGCATCATTGACAAAACGGATCAGGTTGGTACGATACAGCGTATGCGGAGCCGCATACCGGTTGGTGTCTTCTATTTTTTCATCATTGTGACCGAACTGAATAAAAACATAATCCTCTTTCTGCAGGAGTTTCATCACCGAATCCCATCTGCCTTCCCTAATAAAACTTTTGGTGCTTCTTCCATTGACAGCATAATTCCTGATTACAACCTGGTTGGTGAAAAACTGCGGAAACAACTGCCCCCAACCTCTTTCCGGATTTCCGGCCAGCGGTTTATCTGCCATGGTTGAATCACCGATCATAAAAACTGTTATCTTTTTTTCGGGCATGCCAAAAGCCATGAGCAGAACAAGAGAAAGAAAATAGAAAAGATGTTTCATTGCGATGTTTTTATGTTCCGTGCAGCAGTTATGTCAATAAAAAAGCCATATGGATCAACCATACAGCTTTTGATTGTTCTCACCAACAAAAATTCAGTCTTACAGCTACCTTACCTTTTTCGGTTGCCTGCTGCCTGGAAAAGGCCATGGTAGCATCATCCCGATAACCTGTTATGCTGACCAATAACTGATCAGGAAAAACATGTTCTAAATGAACAGAGATGCAAATTTTTTTTTCCAAAAACATGGCAAGCATTTGATTCGAAAAGGGTTCACCTGAAACAGGCGGTCCTATCAGTTACAAGTCTACTCAGATATTCAGCATGTACAAGCATCCCGGGTCAGTTTATTTACGCAATCGTTCCCGGCAACGATTCCATGTTTATCAATGATTTAGAGGAATTCTGCTGTGGGTGAAAGGTCGCGTTTTTTGCTGAAACATGTCAGTAACAAGGAATTGGAACCCGGCATCACTACCCTGATCCGTTTCCGGGGAATCAGTTCCATAAATAGTGTATTTTTAGTGTGGATCTTTCACCGGATCCGAAATCCTGAACGATGAAATTTGAAGCGGTTACCATAAAAGATATAGCCAAAGCACTGGGACTTTCCACTTCCACGGTTTCCAGGGCCCTCAGAGACAGTTATGAGATCAGCCCGGAAACCAAAAAGCTGGTCCTGGAATATTCTGAGAAGATCAATTATCGTCCCAATCCTATTGCCCTCAGTCTAAAGGAAAAACGCAGCCGGTCCATCGGTATCATTGTCTGTGAGATCGCCAACAGTTTTTTTTCCCAGACCATCAATGGCATCGAGTCCATAGCTTACGATATGGGTTATAATGTGATCATTGCACAAAGCCACGAATCCTATAACCGCGAAGTGCTCAACGTCCAGTACCTGGCATCCCGGTCCATCGATGGATTACTGGTTTCGGTTTCCTCTGAAACACAGGACCTGGCGCATCTGAAAAACCTGCATGAACGCGGCTTTCCCATTGTATTCTTTGACAGGATTGTGGATGAGATGGAAACGCACAAAGTAATCGTTGATAATTTCAAGGGGGCCTATGATGCCACGGAACACCTGATCAACAGTGGCTATAAGCATATTGCCGCCTTAGCCGGTTCGGAATATCTTTCCATAACGAAGGAAAGACTGAATGGTTACCGGAAAGCACTGGAAGACCATTCCATCCCCTATGATGAAAAATACATACAGCATTGTTTACACGGGGGCATGCTATACCCGGAAGTTGAAAACGCCCTGAACCATTTGTTGGGTCTTCCGATAAAACCGGATGCCATTATCGCATCTGCAGACAAGCTGACCACAAACTGTATGCGGTATCTGAAGAAACGAAAGATCAGTGTACCCGATGAACTGGGGTTGATTGGTTTTTCCAACCTGGATCTCACCGATCTGTTATCACCTTCCTTGTCGGTGGTGAGACAACCCGCATTTGAAATGGGACAGCTTTCTACAGAATTGCTGATACAACTGATAGAAAGCAAAAGACCGGTAAAGGATTTTGAAAGAAGGATCCTTCCTCCACAGTTACTGATCCGGGAATCAACGGTCAAATCGATTCCAGTCGATTAGAAAGTGATGTGTAAGATTTTGAAATAATAAATCGTTTTAAATTCAGTAAATTTGTCAAAAAGAATACATGGTAGGACACATTATCAATATTGATCCTGAAATTTTAGGGGGAACCCCTGTTTTCAGCGGCACACGTGTTCCTATAAAGAATCTTTTTGATTATCTCGAATCCGGAGAATCTATTGACTATTTCCTTGATGATTTTGGTTCTGTGCAACGCGAGCAAGTAATCAGACTGCTTGAAATGTCACAACGCCTTATTGAAACCTCATCAAACATCCTACATGAAAATCTTGCTTGACGAATGCGTAACAAAGCATCTTAAGCCACACCTGATCGGTCATCAGGTATTAACGGTTCGGGAATTAGGTTGGAGTGGTGTTAAAAACGGTAAACTAATGTCATTATGCGTTGAAAACGGATTCGATATTCTTCTGACGATTGATAAAAATTTTCAACATCAACAAAACCTGAATAAGTATCCAGTGACGATAGTTATTTTTAACAGCTACACAAGTAAAGTTGAAGAACTGATTGAATTTCTGCCTGAATTTGAATTGCAACTCCCTACCTTTCAAAAGCATCAAGCTTATCAAATACATCGGTAAGTCTTCTTCAAATATCAATATTGCAAAAGTTGAGCTATGTAATTCAGTCAAAAGCAGCATAAAACAAGTCCAACCTTTGAAAATCCCTGAATGTTATCACGGGATCTTTACAGCCTGCCTGGCCAACAGGATCCATTTCCCTTTTTCCTTTGTCCAGACCAATAAGATCTTCAGTTTTACCGTGCCTGGTTTTCCGCTGTCGTTTGTTGTTGCATCCAAAATATGGCGTACAATGGCATTATTATGCACTACAGAAATGGTCTGTTCCAATAATTGTATTGTAACGAAATCGGATTTCCCGCTCACAATGTTTCCGACAAACAAATCTTTGTTTTCTATGCGCCCGGTTGAATGCCCGTAACTCAGGCTATCCGAAACCATTTCTTCCAATACCGGTTTATCCGCATCGATCATGGCTACACGCAATCTTTCAACGGCTTTTGCAACAGCTGTCACTTCTTTGGATTGTGCTAAAACAGAAAGGGAAAAAAGGGAAAAAAATCCCAGGAGAAAGAGGTATTTCATGATGGCAAGATTTTGAAATGATCCTTTTGGAGAATATCCAAACTTTCCAAAAGTTATTGAACTAAGATAACCCATCTCCGGCATATCCTTTTGAATAGCTACGTAAACGTTTGCGAAATGGTCCATTGGCTGTGATTTTTTTAGTTGCTGAAAAAAACAGTCATTTCAAACAGCCATTAATCGGCTTCCTGCGGAATCTTCCATACCGGCTCCCATCCCCGCAACACGGTTGTCAATTGGATGGCTTTGGCTTCCCGGTCCGTCAGTTGTCTTGACCAGCTAACCCTTTGTCCTTCCGCACCCGGACCTTCGTTTTTATATTCCGCATACCTTGCCGTTTTTTCATTCGCTGGATTTTTCCAGTTATCCCATCCCTGTGGCAGTATATGTTTACCCAGATAACAATACAAATAAATCACGCTTGCATAGGGCCGCCAGGGTCGGCCCAGGCTGACTTTGGTAATGGTGGAATCTGCTGTTACGGTACAGTGCCGGAATACATATCCATACGCATGATCTGCGGGTGTGGAGGCAGCGGTCACATGTGAATTTTTCTTACTGATCAGTGTACAGGAATCAAATACCACGGTTGCAGGACCGAAAATAAAATCGGTAGAACCTTCAATCGTACAGTTCCGGAAATAACCACGGCTGTTATCGCCACTGGTAAACAGGGTATCCTGGAAACCAATAAGCCGGCATTGATAAAAAACAGCCCTGTCGCCCTGCATCCTTACGGCTACTGCCTGGCCTGCCGTTAAACCGGCATTGTTTTCGAATCCGATATGCATCGCCAGGAAATCATCCGCCTTCAGAAAAAAAGTTTGGGAATTGTATGTGTTGATGAGGGAACCATCGGGTAATTGTTTACCGGTATGATCGTCATAAACAACCCGGGTGGTATTGGCATCTTCCCCGATCAGGCAAACATGGTCCTTGGTTGAGTCCAATACCAATTTTTCATGATACCTGCCTTTTTTTACATAGATCAGGATCGTTTCCCGGTTATGTTC
>JAGWTX010000253.1 GCA_028875955.1 Bacteroidota bacterium
AAGCTTTTATGGCAGAAAAAGGCTGGATCAGTAACCAGGTCCGTTTACCGGTGGTACCCCTGAGTGCCGGTATACATGCTAAGGTGAAGGCTTACCTGGGCAAATAAGCCATTCCGGGTTTGAAAACAGAATCGTTCTGAACGGGAATTTACCGGAGCTTTCATACGTGAATAATACCAGGGATTGCAGTAAGAAAATTAACTGAATGTCTGATGGAACAGCTGGCAGTGGTAAAAAAAA
The DNA here is from genome assembly GCA_028875955.1 of Bacteroidota bacterium. GTDB lineage: Bacteria > Bacteroidota > Bacteroidia > Chitinophagales > Chitinophagaceae > Sediminibacterium. The sequence continues at coordinate 241 of JAGWTX010000253.1, forward strand.
GGATCGATTCTATCGATATGCTTCGCGGGTTGGTGATGATCATCATGGCCCTGGATCATGTTCGTGACTTTTTTTACATTGATGCGATGACGGGTAACCCCACCGATCCTTCCACTACAACACCCCTGCTTTTTTTCACCCGCTGGATCACCCATTTCTGTGCCCCGGTTTTTGTTTTTCTGGCGGGCACATCCGCATTTCTTGCCGGGAGAAAAAAAAGCAAAAAAGAACTGGGTATTTTTCTTGTCAAAAGGGGATTATGGCTCATGGTTGCGGATCTCCTGGTGTTTAATCTGCTATTAACATTTGACCCTCAGTTCCATTTGATTTCGGTCAGTGTTCTTTGTGTTACAGGATTGTCAATGATCCTGCTGGCGGGTCTTATTTACCTGCCCATGCCGGTTATTTTTACAATTGGGTTGGTGATGGTTGCGGGTCATAACCTGCTGGACGGTTTTAATGCCAAAAATCCGCAAAATGTTTCGGTGGTATGGGGGCTTTTACACCAACAGTTCATCAGGGTCTATGCCCCGGGCAGATTATTCGGCGGTTTTTATCCCCTGATTCCCTGGCCCGGAATCATGATGCTGGGTTACTGTATGGGTACCTTTTTTACATCCGATTATCCGGAGGTAAAACGGCGGCGCAACCTGATCCTCATCGGGTTAATAGTTACCCTTTCTTTTTTTGTAATCCGCTGGCTGAATGCATATGGCGATCTGCTACCCTGGAAAGAAGAAAAGGATTCGGTGTCTACTACATTTTCCTTTTTTAATGTTACAAAATATCCTCCCTCATTGCTGTTTTGCTGTATGACCCTCGGACCGGCATTGATCGGTCTTGCCTTTCTTGAAAAAGTAAAAGCGGGTTGGTCTTCCGTGGTTGTCATTTATGGCAGGGTCCCTTTCTTTTATTATTTTTTACATTTTTTTCTGGTGCATCTACTTTGTACCATCCTGTTTTTTGCAACAGGTCATACAATGGCGGAAGCCGCAGGTTCAACGATGTATTTCCGGCCTGTTCAATTTGGCTTTTCGCTGCGTATTGTTTACCTGATCTGGATCGGGATTGTGGTAATCCTGTATCCATTTTGTAAAAAATACAGTCAGTATAAAGCGACGCATACCCATTGGTGGTTATCCTACTTATAGGGAATTCTGTGTAATTCCGTAACTTTACATCATGAATACTGATAAAATGGTTCAAAAGGATCCATTAAGCAATCAGGCAGGTTCGCAAGTGCCTTCCTTTCCCTGGCAGGGTAGTATTCAAAATTATTTCCAATCCGATCTTCAGTTCCACCAACTCTTTCCTGATACCATTAATGACCAGGCCAGTATGCACTGGACACCCCTGCATATTGCCCGCAAAGCCGCAGCATTTCTGGCTGCAGACAAAAACGCCACCATTTTGGATATCGGAAGTGGTACGGGTAAATTTTGTCTCGCAGCGGGGTATTATCAGCCCGATAACAGATGGGTAGGTATTGAACAAAGGGCTGATATGGTTCATTATGCAGAAATCGCCAGGCAACATTGCCGACTGCCAAATGTTTCCTTTTTACATGCGAACCTGACAGAGACAGACCTTTCCCGCTATGACCATTTTTATTTCTTCAATGCTTTTTACGAAAACATCAGTGAGGGATTCAGGATCGATGACAATCTGGACTATTCCCAGGAATTATACTACCGGTATAACAGGTATCTGTACCGGGCATTGGAAAAAAAGCCCCCGGGTACCCGGCTGGCCACTTTCCATAGCACAGAAGCAGAGATCCCGGCAGATTACCATGTTGTAGCAACATCGGATGATGCTACCCTGAAATGCTGGATCAAAGTGTAAAAGTTCCCTTATTGAAAATCGCAAATGACTTCAGATGTTCAGACCCAAATTATTGGATACACTCAAAACCTATACAAAACAGCAATTGGTAAAGGATCTGCTGGCCGGTCTGATTGTGGGTATTGTGGCGCTTCCGCTGGCCATCGCTTTTGCCATTGCCTCGGGGGTCTCACCTGAAAAAGGCTTGTTCACAGCCGTAATTGCCGGATTTGTCATTTCAGCACTGGGAGGCAGCCGTGTACAGATTGGTGGCCCGACGGGTGCCTTTATCGTGGTTGTATACGGGATTGTACAGCAATTTGGCATCAATGGTTTGATCATTGCGACGGCCATGGCGGGTGTCATGCTTATCATAATGGGTTTTGCCAGACTGGGATCGGTTATCAAATTTATTCCGCATCCCCTGATCATTGGTTTTACCAGCGGGATCGCACTGATTATTTTCTCTTCTCAGGTAAAGGATTTTTTCGGACTGGAAATGGGCGCGGTTCCATCCGATTTTATCCAAAAATGGGAAGCCTTCCTTTTACATTTTCACACCCTCAATATGTATGCTGCCGGAACTGCTTTGGTAACCGTGCTCATCATTCTGATCTGGCCAAAAATCAACCAGAAAATTCCTGGTTCCCTGATCGCAATTCTGGTAACCACCTTTGCTGTGCAATGGCTGAAACTGCCCATGGAAAGTATCGGGAGCCGTTTTGGCAATATTCCTTCTTCGCTTCCCGCACCAGTGATACCGCATATCAGTTTTGATACATTTAAAATGCTGATTCAACCTGCATTTACCATTGCCTTACTGGGCGGGATAGAATCGCTTTTGTCCGCCGTGGTCGCAGATGGCATGATCGGAGGGAACCACCGTTCGAATATGGAATTGGTGGCACAGGGTGTAGCCAATATCTTTTCCTCCCTGTTTGGGGGAATTCCCGCAACCGGTGCCATTGCACGTACAGCCACCAACATAAAAAATGGCGGCAGAACACCGGTGGCAGGTATCGTACATGCCATCACACTCCTGCTGATCATGCTGTTTGTAGGTAAATGGGCCGCCTATATTCCCATGGCAACCTTGGCGGGTATCCTTGTGATCATCGCCTACAATATGAGCGAATGGGAAAGTTTCCTGGCCGTATTCAAAGGGCCCCGTTCTGACGTTGCCGTTATGCTGACCACTTTTTTTCTGACGGTACTGATCGATCTGACCATTGCCATAGAGATTGGAATGGTACTCGCCGTATTTTTATTTATGCAGAAGATGAGCAGGTTCAGTGAAGTGAGCATGCTAACCAACAACATGGAAGATCGGGAAACCGAAACCGATCCGGTTGAAAATTATGTAATACCCAAAGAGGTGGAAGTGTTTGAAATCACCGGGCCCTTGTTTTTCGGAGCCGCTTATAAATTAAAGGAAGCGATGCGTTTCCTGGAAAAAAAACCGCGAATCCTCATCATCCGTATGCGGCAGGTTCCCATTATCGATGCAACAGGGATCAAAACACTTCGGGAAGTATGCAACGGATGGACCCATCGCGGCACAAAAATTATTTTATCAGAAGTGAACAGTTCGCAGGTGCTGCAGGAATTAAAGGATGCAAGACTGCTCTTCTCCATCGGTAAAGCCAATGTAACCCAGCAGTTCACGGATGCCATCAAAAGAAGCGAGCAGCTGTTAAACCAGTAAGCCGCATTCTGCTATTGGTGGTATTGAATCAGGTCCCAGAGATTCCCATACAGGTCTTCAAAAACGGCAACCGTTCCATACGGTTCTTCTGCCGGACCCCGGACAAAACGGATCTTTCTTTCGGTCATCTCCTGATAGTCCCTGTGAAAATCATCCGTTTGCAGAAATAGGAAAACACGACCGCCTGTTTGGTTTCCGATACGGCTGGCCTGTTCATCATTGGCGGCTTTGGCCAGCAGGATCGAACATTCTTGTGAACCCGGAGGTGCCACCAGTACCCAACGTTTGGTATCGCTTAAACGCGTGTCTTCAACTAAGGTGAAATTGAGTTGTTGGGTATAAAATGCAATCGCTTCATCATAATCCCTTACAACCAATGCAAAATGTGTGATGTGTTGTGGCATGGCGACTTATTTCAATAATTCCTTGATCTCATTCAGCTTCATCAGAGCTTCCACCGGTGTCAGCCGGTTGATATCCATATCCGTCAGCATTTTTCTGATTTCTTCAAATGTCTGCGAATGCGCATCAAAAATGGACAATTGCATTTGCGGGGCTGCCAATTTTCTGACGGTCTGATCCAGCTTTTGTTTGGGGGTGGCAGGCTGCACGCCGTTATCTTCCGAGGATGGGCTATCATTCACATGCACTTCTTCCAGTTGTGTCAGGATCTCATTCGCCCTTTCGATCAGCGAGGGGGGCATGCCGGCCATACGGGCCACATGAATACCAAAACTATGGGTACTGCCACCCGGTGC
>JAGWTX010000254.1 GCA_028875955.1 Bacteroidota bacterium
ATCCAGCCGATACCATATTCGGTATCGCCCTTTTTGGTTTTCCAGAGACTAAACCAGGGATTGAAAAAGAGATAGAATTTCTCCACCCGGCATTTGAACCATCGGGCGGGAATAAAATGTCCCAGTTCATGCAGAACCACCAATATGGAAAAAGACAAAATAAACTGCCCTGTCTTTACGGCTACACTTGACCAGTCGATAACTAATAAACTCATATACGCTCCCCCGCAGGTTTTTACATTGTTCGAATTGTGAATGGATTACATGTGAATCAGCGAAGCCGCGAAGTTACGGGCCTCACCATCGGTTTCAAAATACTCTTCCAAGGTAGGTTGTTCGATAAAAGCTATTTTGGCCATGGTTTGTTCCACCACTTCGGTCATATCCAGAAATCCGATGCGGTTTCGCAGGAAGGCATATACAGCGATCTCATTGGCGGCATTCAGGATACAGGGCATATTCCCCCCCCGGCGGAGCGCTTCCATGGCCAATGCCAGGTTTCGGAATGTTTTGGTATCCGGTTCTTCAAAACTGAGGGTTTCCGGCCTTTTAAAATCATAACGTGGGAACGGGTTGGCGATCCGGTTGGGAAATGCCATAGCATATTGTATGGGCAGCTTCATATCCGGCAAACCCATCTGGGCCTTGATACTGCCATCCTCAAACTGAACCATACTGTGTATGATGCTTTGCGGATGTACCACCACCTGGATCTGGTCATGCTGCAGATTGAATAACCATTTGGCTTCTATCATTTCCAAACCCTTATTCATCAGCGTTGCGGAATCAATGGTGATCTTGGCTCCCATACTCCAGTTGGGATGCTGCAGGGCATGGTCTTTTTTTACATTTACCAGGAAATTGGGTTTCTTACCCAGGAAGGGGCCGCCACTGGCAGTAAGGATGATTTTTTCAATCTTGTTACGACCCTCTCCTACCAGACATTGAAAAATGGCGGAATGCTCACTATCCACGGGGATGATGGCGATCCGCTTCTCCATCGCTTTTCGCATGATGATATCCCCGGCCACCACCAATGTTTCCTTATTCGCCAAAGCAATGGGCTTTCCGATCTCAATGGCGCATAAAGTGGGTTTTAAACCGGCATAGCCAACGATGGCTGCCAGCATCATATCATAACAATCCAGTGAAGCCACTTCTTCCAAAGCTTCTTCACCAGCAAACACTTTTGTATGGGTTCCTGCCAGCGCCTCCTTTACGATCGGGTATTTTTTCTCATCCCCGATCACCACCATATTGGGTTGAAACTGCAGGGCCTGTTTGATCAACAAGGTATCATTGGTCTGTGCTGTCAGGATCTCTGCACTAAACAGGTCGGGATTGGAAGCGATCACTTCCAATGCCTGTGTTCCTATCGAACCTGTAGAACCAAATATGGCAATCCGTTTTTGACTCATTCCATTTTTTTAATACGCATGATTAAGGGTACAAATTACACCAATCCACCTGATATATGCATTTCATACAGGTTTCAGTCTTTTACAAAGACAGCCAGTTCATCTGCAATTTTTCTATCATTACTCAGCCTGGGAACCTTGTTCTGTCCACCCAGTTTTCCGACCGACTTCATATAATCGATAAATCCATTCTTCCGGACAGTTCTGACCTGTAAGGGCATCAGTATATTACCGGAAATCAGGTCGTCATAATATACGTTCCTGTTACGCAGATACTGATCCACCTTTCCTGCAAACTGTTGCATATCGGCAGGTGCTTCCTCAAATTCAACAAACCACTCATGGTAACTTTTCCCCTTTTCCTGCTGTATCAGGGGGGCAACAGTAAATTCCGTCACTTTTACTTCGGTTTCAGCCGCCGCTTTCAATAAAGCCCCTTCCACTTCTTCACTGATCACATGTTCCCCAAAGGCAGAAATAAAATGCTTGATCCTTCCGGTAACCACCAGACGGTAGGGTGCGGTACTGACAAATTTTACGGTATCGCCCAGGTTATAACCCCATAATCCGGCGTCACTGTTGATCACCATGGCATAATTCACCCCCGTTTTTACCGCGGAAAGCGGAATCCGCTGAGGATTTTCCAGCCCCATTTCGGCAACCGGTATAAATTCAAAATAGATCCCGCTATGGGTGTTCAGTAAAAGCCCCTCGGCCTCCTGCGAATCCTGGAAAGCAAAAAATCCTTCGCTGGCCGGAAAAAGCTCTATCGAATCCAGTTTCCTGCCAATACTCTCATAAATCCGGGCTTTATAAGGCTCAAAATTCACGCCTCCCTGTACCATGACACTGAAATTGGGGAAGATTTCGCCCACTTTTTTACCGGTGATCCCGGTTAACCGGTCGAAATACATCTGCATCCAGGGCGGGATACCGCTGATCAGGGTCATGTCCTTTTTGAGGGTCTCTTCAACAATTTTATCCAGTTTGGTTTCCCAGTCTTCGATACAGTTGGTTTCAAAACTGGGTAACTGATTGGCTCTCAGGTAACTGGGGATATGGTGGTTCACAATTCCACTCAACCGGCCGGTAGGGATCCCACCCACCCTTTCCAAAACAGGGGAACCGCTCAGAAAAATCATTTTCCCCCTTGCAAAACCCGTATTTCCCGTTTCTGCCATATAACAAAGCAGGGCATTACGGGCCGTATTGATATGATTGGGGATGGAATCCTTGGTGATCGGGATGTATTTCACTCCGCTGGTGGTACCACTGGTCTTGGCAAAATAGATCGGACGTCCCTTCCAGAGCACATTCTGCTTACCTTCCTTGATCTGGTCGATATAGGGTTTCAGCTGTTCATAGTCCCGTAAAGGCACTGCCTGGGCAAAGGAAGCCTGGTCGTTTACCTGATCCAGCCGGTGATCCTTACCAAAAACCGTGTTTTTCCCTGTTTTAAGCAGCATTTTGAGTATGGTTTCCTGGTCTTCCAGGGCAGTTACCATGCTTTTCCGGGTCTTATTATATATATAATTGGCAAAAGGACGCGCCAACAGGGATTTTAGATTCATGGTTTCTACAATGGGTAAGGCTGGCAAAAATAGAGAGAAGTTCGGGGTTTGGGATAGGTTCTTTGTTGTTTCTATCATAATTTTGCCCCCGGCCCGAACCCTTATATCCCCCACTCCGGGCAAAAACCGGGTTTTCCACGTGTGGGGACATTATTTTTTCAAAAATCTTTGCATTTTTCAAGCTTGAAACCTTACCTTTGCCGTCCTAATTTTGGTAGCTATGTTAGCAGTTGTAAAAATCGCAGGTCAGCAGTTTAAAGTACAGGAAGGTCAAAGCCTGTATGTTCCTCACCTGCAAGGTAAAACCGGAGACAAAGTCGAGTTCAGCGAAGTGTTGTTTACAGACAACAGCGGAGCGGTATCTGTGGGCAGTGCTGTTAAAGCAACTGTAAAAGCAGAAATCATCAGTGACCTTGTTCAGGGAGACAAAGTGATCGCCTTTAAAATGAAAAGAAGAAAGGGCTTCCGCAAGAAGCATGGTCACAGAACCCACTACACAAGAATTAAAATTGAAAGTATCGCTTAGTAAGCGCTAACGATTAAAGAATAAACCAGAGAGTACCTGCTTTCTTTTTTATTGTTTAGTTTTTAAAACAAACAACTATGGCACACAAAAAAGGTGAAGGTTCCGTAAAAAACGGCCGTGATTCACAAAGCAAACGTTTAGGCGTAAAAATATATGGAGGTCAACCTGCATTTGCCGGCAATATCATTGTTCGTCAAAGAGGAACTGTTTACCATCCCGGCAAGAATGTTGGTGTTGGAACCGACTTTACTTTGTTCGCTTTAACAGATGGTTTAGTGGAATATAAGAAAGGAAAAAACGATAAAACAACCATCTCGGTAACACCGGTGGAAGTGTCGGCTTAAAAAAAATTTTTTGTAGTTCCAAATAAGTTTTTACTTTTAATGTATTAACTAACCATTAAATCTAAAAAACATGGCAACTGCAAAGAAAGCCGCAAAGAAAGCTGCTCCTAAAAAAGCCGCTAAAAAAGCTGCTCCAAAAAAGGCCGCTAAAAAAGCTGCTCCAAAGAAAGCCGCTAAAAAAGCTGCTCCTAAAAAAGCCGCTAAAAAAGTAGCTAAGAAAGCTGTAAAAAAAGCCGCTCCTAAAAAAGCTGCTAAGAAAGCTGCTAAGAAGAAATAGTCTACTTTTCTTCCAAGCGGAAATAGATTTAAGTCCCGGTAAATTACCGGGACTTTTTTATTCCTACCTTTGAAACTCAATACCAGCAAGGCTATGGACAATTATGCGATTGCAGAAAATTTTTCCCTACTGGGTAAGCTGATGGATATTCACGGCGACAATTCTTTCAAGGCAAAGTCATATGCCACGGCCTCATTTACCATCGAAAAGCTACCGACACAACTGACCGATTTACCGGTTGAAAAGATCGCATCCATACGTGGTATCGGGGACGCCATCAGCAAAAAAATCATCGAACAAATTGAGACGGGTGAGCTCGGATTATTGAATGAATATTTGCAGAAAACACCACCCGGAATCATCGAAATGTTGTCCATAAAGGGAATCGG